>JAIDNR010000325.1 GCA_029063695.1 Ruminococcus sp. | reverse complement strand
CTTGATTTTTTATGAAATATGTGATATAATAATTTTATTGGAGACGTAGCGAAGTGGTCATAACGAGCCTGACTCGAAATCAGGTTGCCCCTCAAAAGGCACGTGGGTTCAAATCCCACCGTCTCCGCCAGACAAAAAACCGCTGTAAATCGGGATTTTCCGAAATATAGCGGTTTTTTGTATATCTGTAATTACAGAATATTGTGAATAATTCCAGAATTCTGTGATAAATTACAGTATTTTGGAAAACAAGTCGACACGCAGGCGACACGTTTACAGGTCGTAGATTTTACGCATAACGCCGTCATAGAGTTTTGGATTGACCGCCTGCAAGGTTGACATTAGTTCATCAATGACATTCCAGACTTTTTCTGCATTCTTTCTGCCGATTGACAGCAGGAAATCACTTTTCCCGTAATCTTCTATAACCTTTTCGGCTCTGACTTCTGACTGTCTTTCGGGCGGAAACATATGGTCGTATATGGTATAGAATGTTGCTAACCGCTGACAGTTCTGATAAGATGACGGAGAGTCTTCACACTCACGTATAGCATCAGTGAGTTCTCTTTTTGTGAGCATGATTCATCGCTCCTTTAGTCTCTTTCGATTTCGTTAATACATTTTCTGATAGCTGACTTCATTCTGTCGCTCTCAGCATCGTGCATCATATCCTCAAGTTTTGAGAGCATATGTTCTTTACTGCCGTCACGGCTGTAACGTCCTATACTGTCACGTTTCCTGCCGGCATGGCTGCTGCCTCTGCCATTGTTGCCATAAGCTTCCCATTCACCGTCACCGCTGTAGTCGTCGTCCTCAAGCATATGGATTTTGTAAATAGTATCTATAAGATTATGAATCATTTCAACATCTCTGTCAGAAAAGTCGGATTTGTGTCCGATTCTCTTCACTTCGTTGTGGAATTTTTCTTTAATTTCGTGCATAATAACCCTCCTTATGAAACTCTCTCGACAATTAAGTTTGCATTCTGAACATTAATCGCCTGAGTGCTTGTATTTTTGGCTGATATTGTCAGGCAGCAGCCTTTTGGTACATAAATAAATGCCGATACATAAATATTTGAAAACTCCTCAACAGCTGCCGGAGTTACAATAGCCGTAGCTGATGAAAGAGGTTCACCGCTGATTGTAAGAGCAACCGAAATTGCTCCGACTGTTCCTCCTGTAGGTATAGCAATATTTGCACCGAAACTCACTTTAAAACAAGCCCTGCACTGATTTGTAAGACCCCTGAGAGTAACGATACCAGAACCCTCACGGTGTACAACACAATTCTGCCCTCTCACAGGAGTGTCGCTGAACTGTACATTCTGACCTGCCGCAACGTTCTGTAAAGCAGCATTAGTATATTCTGCCAATTATTATCAATCCTTTCCAAAAAACAGCAGGAGATAATTTCCCCTGCTGTTTTTGTATTTTATCAGCAAGGTGCTGAACATTTCAATAATTTCATGAAAAGTTATAAGATATTCAGTTTTTATCAAGCACAAGCACAGCCGCCGCAATTTCCGTTGTATCCATATCCGTTGTTACTATTGTAACAGAAAGGATTGGGTACAGAATATGATGGATATGGGCGTGGGTTGATTTGACTTATAAGATAGTTGTTCTGAGCCTGCTGAGATGCAGCGAGTCGGAGAGCCTGATTCTCGTCACGGAGATTCTGAACATTCTGAGCAGCCATGTAATCAATGATTCTGTCGCCGACCTTATCAATCGCCTGAAGAGTAGCACAGTTATTCTGAGCAGCATCAAAGCGTGACTGCATAGCAATCTTCTCATTTTCGCAGCAGCATCTCTGAATATCCTGCTGAATAGCGGAAGTATTCATAATGGACTGTGTATTCACGTCCTTGATTTCTCCCTTAAGTCCGCAGCAGCAGTCAGAAAGCTGCGCACCAAGAGCCTGAGAAGCAAGACGAGTTTCATAACCCTGAGTGACAAGTCCAGTATTGAGACCACTGAATCCCTGATTCATTGAGTTCTGAAGCTGTGCAGTATTCTGAGCGTTAGTTAATGTGAGATTACCAAAACCGTTAAGCATACTGGTATTCTGAGCATAGAAACCGTCACAAAGACCCTGCTGAATACCTCTCACACCATTTTCAAGCTGACTGAAATTCATATCCTGACAAAGTTCGCCTCGTGTAAGAGCACCCTGCACTCCTGCGTTGTTACCGCCCCAGCCGCCGCCAAAGCCTCCGAAGCCTCCCCAGCCTATCATCATGGAGATAAAGAAAAGAAGTATCCAAGAACTCCAGCCGCCGCCCCAACCGTCATTACAGTTGTTTCCATTGTTATTGGTAACTGCCGCAATATCAGCGGGTGTCATTTCTGATGTAGTAAGTGACATATTATGTCTCCTTTCATAAAAATAAATTTATTTCAAGGCTTGTACGCCTTAAAAACCGAACATATTTTTAATACCGTTAAACTGCCCCATAAGCTGTTGTGCCTGCTGTTGAGCGGCATTAAGCTGAGACTGATTAACTCTGCCCGAAGAAATCATTTCATTTATCATAGCATCAGGGTCTTTTCCTTTCATCTGATTCATAAAATTCTGAAACTGGGAAAGCATATTTCCCTGTGGAGCATTACTCATAGATTTAAAGAATGGATTTCCCATAATCAAGCACCCTCTCTGCAAATTTTTTCAAGTTCATCAATTCTTGCCATTGCGTTCTGCAAATCTGCTTTTAACGCATATTCCTCTGTTTTAATAGGAACAGCCTGTTGATTTGACTGTCTTTCAACAAGTTCGTATATCCTTACAGACGGCTTACCGCTTGCGTCGGCTTCTTTCTTGTATACAAAAGGCTTGTCGATGTCCCATAATGCCACCGCTGAATTTGGGGCGACAAGATAGTTATTGACATCATTCTCATGTATCCATATCATACTGCTGTTTGACTGGTCCTGCTGTATCGGGACCTGCTGAACGGGAACAGGCTGAGTATTCATCTGAGACTGCATCATATTCTGCTGATACGGAGAATTATAGGCAGGTGGAAAAGCCTGTCCGAACTGCTGTTGCTGAAAATACGGATTATATCCCATGTTCATATCTGATTATCCTTTCTCCAGAAAAAAACTGGTATTTCACTGCCTGAATCCCATGTATCATAGTAATCTCCGTCCGAAACCGCTATAACGTGCGAACCGGTAGCAAGAATGTATTTTCCGTGAGGGTTATCCTCTGTGAAGTCCGCAACGGTGTAGCAGTCGGGGCAGGTATCGGGAATAACATGACGTGTAAATCCCTTGCTTCTGAGATACGCACCCCACACGGCATTAGCGGACGGCATATCGCACATCATGAAACCCTGTACAGCGAGTTCTATATATGTACGTTCCCAGTCATAGCTGAGAATTTTTGATATTGACCTCACAACGCAGTCGCCGATGCTTTTCTCCTGCGGATTCGGGTTATATCTTATAAACATCAAATAGCCCACCAAACTAAAGCTAATCAAGTATAACTTGAAATGAAAAAAAAA
>JAIDNR010000324.1 GCA_029063695.1 Ruminococcus sp. | reverse complement strand
TACTCAGGCAGATTTTTTTCAAACTCCTGTAAAAGCTGTAAAGCAATTCCATTACGGCGGTAATCTTCATCAACAGCCACACTTGTTATATCCGCCTCATCTCCTGCAAAGTACCCACAAATCAGTCCGACAACACAACAATCTTCGTAACAGCAGATTACAATGCCGTTTTCTTTTTCAGCTTCTGATTTAAACGATTCAGCCGACCAGCCCTCAGCACCTACACACTTTTTATCAAGTGCCGAAAGTGAGGAAAATACAGCGGGATTTGTTTCGTTACTAACTCTTTCTATAAAAAATTTCATAAAAAGTCACCCTTTTGCATCGTACCAGCTTATACCCTTGTTTACATCAACAGAAAGCGGTACTTTCATATCATAAACGTTCATCATCTCCTGCTTCAGAATTTCGGCACATCTGTCAGCACATGAAATATCAGATTCTATAATAAGTTCATCATGTACCTGCAAAATGAGATTTGCATTGAGATTCTCAGACCTGAGACGGCGGTATACATTAATCATTGCCAGTTTAATCAGGTCTGCCGCTGTACCCTGTACCGGAGTATTCATGGCAATTCTTTTTCCTGTCGCCTGAAGTTCTTGGTCGGAAGATGAAAATTCTGAAATATATCTTTTTCTTCCGAATATGGTTGAGACCATACCTGTTTTTTTAGCATTTTCAATAGTATTATTCATAAATTTTTTAACTTCAGGATATTTTGCAAGGTAATAAGAAATATATTTGCTAGCTTGTTTAAATGTTATGTTCATATCTTTAGAAAGCGAATATGCTCCTCTTCCATAAAATATACCAAAACTTACTGATTTTGCAGCACTTCTCATTTCAGGAGTTACCATAATTGGCATTACATCAAATACTTGTGCTGCTGTTGATGTATGAATATCTTCACCAGAAGTAAAAGCGTCAATCATATTTTTATCTCTACATAGATGAGCCATAACACGTAATTCAATCTGGTTATAGTCAGCATCAATTAGAATTTTTCCACTTGATGAAGTAAAAAATTTCCTCATTTGCGAACCTAGTTCAGTGCGGACAGGGATATTCTGCATATTTGGGTTAGTTGAAGAAATTCTGCCTGTACGTGTTTCTGTCTGTTTGAAACAGGTGTGTATTCTTCCATCATCAGCAACCTTGTCAAGCAGTCCCACAACATAAGTTGAGTTTAATTTCGTGTACTGCCTGTATCTGAGTACATTATCGACAACAGACGAATAATTGCGGAGTTCCTCAAGAACTTCAGCACTTGTGGAATATCCGCTTTTTGTCTTTTTCTTTGCAGGAAGTCCGAGTTCATCGAAAAGAACAGTACCGAGCTGTTTCGGAGATGAAATATTGAACTCATGTCCTACATCATCATAAATCATCTGTTGGGTTTCCTCAATCATCTCAGAAAGATGTACACCGAAATCCTTAACGCCCTGCTGATTTATTTCAATACCGATATGTTCCATAGATGCAAGAACTTCAATCAATGGCATTTCTATATCATCAAGCAGTGGAGTCATTCCCTCTTTTTCAATCTCATTACGTAGTTTTTTAGTAAGGTTTTCAAGAGAAATCAAGTCTGCCCATTCTCCGTTTTTAGTATAATAATGTACGCCATGTTCGGCACAAAGATGCTCTATTGAATAATCCAAAGCGGAAGTATTAAGCAGATAACCGCATATTGAAGCGTCACTTTTCAGATTCCGCAGATTTATGCCGTGTGCCATAGCAAAACGATAATGAGATTTTGAATCATCTGTAATCTTACCACATTCCGATTCAAAAAATCCGCATATCAGCTTGTCAGAATCAGTAGTATAGACAAAATTGTTGTCCCTTATGGCAAGAGTTGTACCATCAAAAAGATAGCTTACATTATTAAATGCATTGACTATATCTTCCGTCAGAATATTTTCGGTAACTTCCACAGGCTCATATTTTTCCTGCTCAACCGTCTTTTCGCATTCCGATACGGATATATTGAGCTTATCAAGAAGTTTGTACATCTCAAGTTCAGTAAGCAGTTTACTTATGCCTTCTGTATCAGGCTGACCGATTCTATAATTGTCAAGAATTTTATCAATTGGTGCATCACGTACAATAGTCGCAAGCCACTTGCTTTCCTTTGCTGAATTTTCACCGTTTGCAAGTTTTGTCTTAACGCCTTTGGCAATTCCTGAATCAGCGTAATTTTCATAAAGATTTTCAATAGTCCTGTATTCTTTAATCAGTGAGGACGCTGTTTTTTCGCCTATACCCGCAACACCCGAAATATTGTCGGAACTGTCACCCATAAGTGCTTTCAGGTCAATCAGATTAATCGGCTCAAATCCGTAATCAGCACTGAATTTTTCGGGAGTATAATAAACATCACCCTTATTTGTCGCAAGTAGTACTGTCACATTTTTATCAATCAGTTGCAGACTATCACGGTCACCTGTAAGAATAAAGCATTCATTTCCGCTGTCCGTGCAGATTTTCGAGAGAGTACCTAAAATATCATCTGCCTCATACTCCTCGCATTCCACAACCTTTATTCCCATAAGATTCAGCAAATCTTTAATTAATGGCAACTGCTGTGCAAGTTCGGTCGGCATACCCTTTCTGTTAGCCTTATATGTTGCAACAGCCTTGTGTCTGAATGTGGGCGATGACAAATCAAATGCAACGGCAACGCAGTCGGGCTTGACTTCACCGAAATTTTTCAGGTATATATTCATAAATCCGAAAACAGCATTTGTAAATACGCCTTTTTTATTTGAAAGCAGTTTTATACCGTAAAATGCACGGTTAAGAATACTGTTTCCGTCAATTGCAAGAAGTTTCATATCGTTCTCCTTATATAAACAGATTACTTTTATTATATCACATTATTTCTGAAATAGCAAGCCGTCTATTGACATATCAGAAAAAATGTGGTAAAATAATCAGGTAAAGGGAAACAGGTGAAAATCCTGTGCGGTCACGCCACCGTAATGCAGAAATGCTGAGTCGGGTCTACTTTTTGATTACAGTTTACGAGCGATGGACTGTAATTTTTTGCTGTACAGAAATCGCTCTCCGTAAATTTCCGGAGAGTACTTTTATTTTGAAAGGAATTTTTTATTATGGAAGGAAAAAAAAATAACAAAAGGCTTATTGCCATAATTGCAGGAATCGTGATTCTGACTGTTGTATGTGTTGGACTGCTGTTTGTCTACAGAAGTACAAGAGAAAAACCAATTGAGGGAGGAAAGTCAATCACTGTGCAGATTGAATCAAAGCGTGACAGCTATTCATTTGAAAAGACTTACTCAACAGATGAAGAATATCTCGGAAATTTTCTTGATTCACAGGGACTTATCGGCTTTGACGAATCAGAATACGGACGTTTTATCACTTCTGTTCAGGGATATGAGGCAAAAAGTGATGAGCAGTCATGGTGGAGTATCTCAGTTAACGGTGAATCAGCTATGACAGGTGTTGATGAAATTGTCATTGCAGATGGAGATACATATCTGCTTGAACTCAAAATCGGATATTGAAAAAAATAAAACTTATACAGATAACCCGAATCGCTCTTATGGGTGCATTACTTTATGCCACACAGGTTGCATTAGCAGCCATTCCTAATATTGAAGTTGTAACTCTGCTTATAGTAATATTCACGAAAAATTTTGGTAAAGAGGGTACGCTTGCCTGTTTTGTCTATGTATTTCTCACAGCAATTACATGGGGATTCGGCTTGTGGTGGCTCACATATCTTGTTGTGTGGCCTTTATTTTCACTGATTGTATATAAACTAAGAAAAACAGACAACTGGATTGTATGGGCAATTATAAACGGTGCATTTGGTTTATGTTTCGGAGCAATATTCGCTCTGCCGTATATATTCGTATCACCTGCATACGCCCTGAATTACTGGATTTCGGGTATTCCCTTTGATGTCACACACTGTACAGGCAATTTTGCGGCGGCAATTATACTCGGCAAACCGCTTGATACAGCTATGAAAAAAACGGTGAAATATGCAAAGATAAAGGAGAATCGCAGATGATTCTCCTTTTTGTTGTATTGTTTGATTTTATTTTACGCAGTTTTTAACTTTTTTTCGGGAATATCAATAAGTTTTGCCTTGAATAAAGCAAATCCGACAGCACCAGAAATGACTGTTGATGTAACCATTTCAAGTATGGCATTTATTGTTATTGCACCTAAGATATAGGCAAAAGCACTCTGTCCCTGCATATAGGTCTCCTTAAAATCTGCATTATTGCCAAAAAAGATGACAAGTGCACTCATGAAAAAGACCGTATTGAGAAAAGCGGCAAAGAATCCCGTGACAAAGCATGATACTTTTGCATTTGTAAGTTTTGATACACCCTTGAAAATCCAGCCGACACAGAATCCGTCCAGAACTCTCGGTACAAAACGCTGTAAAAATGTAAGTACAGGACTGATTTCAAAAGTAAACATACCCATAGGACTTGTTCCGAGAATGCCCATACACTGAAGAAAACTGCAAGTTCCGAATACAGCTCCTACGATAGCTCCACCTGTAGGGCCCAATGCGATTGCAGCGATTGCAACGGGAATGACATTCAGCGTGATTGTCAAACCGTTTACTGGAATTACGATGTTGGAAAGAACAACTACCAATGCAGTCATAAGTCCTAGCAAAGCCAGTTGTTTGGTGTTCACCTGTGTTTTCATATTAAATTTTCCTCCTTGTTATTATTCCTCATCTGAGGATACAATACAACAAGGATATGATAACATATTTTTCGGAATATGTCAAGTCTTTCGGGACTTTTTTTCACGGAGCTGTCTGAAAAATTCCCTGAGAATACACGAACATTCGTGTTCCATGATACCGCCGTAAACAGTCGGCTTGTGATTATAAGGCAGACTGAACATCTTCTGAACGGATTCCGCTGAACCTGCTTTCATGTCATATGCACCGAAATAAACATCGTCAATCCGTGAATTTATAATCGCACCACAGCACATGGGACAAGGTTCAAGAGTTACATACAATGCACAGTCGGGAAGTCTCCAGCCACCAAGATTCCTACAGGCATTGTCAATAGCAATAATTTCGGCATGGGCAAGGGCATTTTTCCCAAATTCACGCATATTTCTGCCCTCTCCTATTATTTCGCCCACAGATTTTTTAACTATAACAGCACCTACAGGAATTTCACCCTCATCTGCCGCAATCCGTGCAAGTTCCAATGCACGCTTCATATAAATATCCATAATCACAGCACCGCCTTTACCAATGCAGAGGCAATGCAGAGCAGTACAACTGCTGAAAATGGAAATGTTCTGACTGAATGCAGAAATCTTTTGCCGTCTGTAAATTCGGATTTATAAAAAGAAAGTCCATATTTTTTTGTTTTTACCGTATATATCCAGTATATTAGCAACCCTGTTCCCCCTAAAACAAGCATGATTATCATAAACAGGTTTCTTGTCATCGGCATTTTGTCCGACGGGTCAACTTCGATTATTGTGAGTGCAAGTTCATACATTTTGTAGACAATAACAACTGCAATTGAAGTAAACATCGTTCCACTTGTAATCATTCCATAAGAAGCCGTAATTGATATTAATAAAACCGCAGGCATTGTCTGTAAGTTCTGAGACAAAAGCATTGTCATGAAAGATGTAATCATAATAGCAAACGGGTCTCCGAATTGTCTCAGCACAGCAAACATAGCACCACGAAAGAATATTTCCGCAATAATTGATATAATAACAATATCAAAAATCGTGTATACTATAAATTCGGTCTGTCCCCATACGGAAATATCAGTTTCAATATTTTTAAAAAATTCATATATTTCTTTGCTTTCACTTGAATAAGCAGATGGCACACTTGTTGCCGTGCATACAATAAGAGCAGTTGAAATCGCACCTAAAAGAGCCATAGAATTATTCATACTGCTCATAAATTCAACCTTTGCAGGAAGCTTAAACTTAAAATGCAGGAAAAACAGCGGAAAAAGAACCTTTGCAAGAGTTATTAAGATAATAGTTATAACTATTTCCGTACTACCGCCGTAAATAACCGAACTGAAATAATTATTATGTATATTAACTCCACATAAATCAAATACCAATATAATTACTTTACTGAGAACATCGCCGACAACAATCCATATAAGCGATGCAAGACCTATATAGTAAAAAATATTAGCAAGAACTTTTTTTTCGGCATCAACAGCTGAATTTGCAATAAAACCACGTCCATCAATATATATACTTTCTTTTTTATTTTCCGCAAAACTGAATGCAAAGGGATTTCCATTTTTCCTACGCCACTTTCTGAATTTTTCGTTGTATGATTCGTTCTGTGTGGAATAGTCAAATTCATCAATAACATCAACAATATTTTCCTGCATTATATTTTTGTAATCTTCGCTCATTTGTCATCTCCTTATCACATAGATTCGTCTTTTATATTCTAACATAATAAAAGACAATTTATGTTATTATTTAATCATTTATTCATTAAATTTTTGTATATTTATTAAAATATAA
>JAIDNR010000323.1 GCA_029063695.1 Ruminococcus sp. | reverse complement strand
ACTTTTAAGTCTGCGGCAGCGTCAGCTGTGTATTAGACACATGGTATAATAGTATACGAAGTTATATGCGTGTTTTTATAACGCTCATAACCCTTGAAAAAAATTTTTAATGGAGGTCATTACCAATGGCAATCAAAAGAAAAATGAAAACCATGGACGGTAATAACGCTGCTGCATGGGTTTCATATCCATTTACTGACGTAGCTGCTATTTACCCAATCACTCCCTCGTCTGTTATGGCTGAGGTTACTGACAGTTGGTCTGCCAAGGATAAGAAGAATCTTTTCGGACAGCCTGTTACTGTTGCTGAAATGCAGTCTGAGGCAGGTGCAGCAGGTACAGTTCACGGCTCACTCTCAGCAGGTGCACTTACTACTACATACACAGCTTCACAGGGTCTTCTCCTGATGATTCCAAATATGTACAAAATCGCAGGCGAACTTCTCCCGAACGTTATCCACGTTTCAGCTCGCTGCGTATCTTCACACGCCCTCAACATATTCGGTGACCATTCAGACGTTTATGCCTGCCGTCAGACAGGTTATGCAATGCTCTGTTCTTCAAATGCTCAGGAAGTTATGGACTTGGGTGCTGTTGCTCACCTTTCAACAATCAAAGGTAGAGTTCCTTTCCTCCACTTCTTTGATGGTTTCCGTACATCTCACGAAATCCAGAAAATTGAAACATGGGACGATGAAACACTTTACAGCCTTCTCGACAAGGACGCTGCACAGCGTTTCAGAGACGGTGCACTTCACCCTGAAACTCCTGTTCTCCGTGGTTCAGCTCAGAACCCTGACATCTTCTTCCAGGCTCGTGAAGCTTGCAACAAGTATTATGATGCTCTCCCTGCTATCGTTGAGGAATACATGAACAAAGTAAATGAACTCATCGGCACAGATTATAAGCTTTTCAACTATTATGGTGCTGCTGATGCTGAACATATCATCGTTGCTATGGGTTCAGTCAATGATACTATTGAGGAGACAATTGATTACCTCAACGCAAACGGCGGTAAATACGGTCTTGTTAAGGTTCGCCTCTACAGACCTTTCGTTGCAGACAAGCTTGTTGAAGTTATTCCCGACAGCGTAAAGAGAATTTCTGTTCTTGACAGAACAAAAGAACCGGGTTCACTCGGCGAACCTCTTTATCTTGATGTTGTTGCTGCTCTTAAGGGTACAAAGTTCAACGATGTTCCGATTTTCACAGGACGTTACGGTCTCGGTTCAAAAGATACTGTTCCTGCTCAGATTGTTGCTGTATTCAAGAACAACGAAAAGGCTCGTTTCACAATCGGTATTGAAGATGATGTCACAAATCTTTCACTTCCTCTCGAAGAAAATCCCGATTCTGCTCCTGCCGGTACAACTGCTTGTAAGTTCTGGGGTCTCGGTTCTGATGGTACAGTTGGTGCAAACAAGAACTCCATCAAGATTATCGGCGACCATACAGACCTCTATGCACAGGCTTACTTTGCATACGATTCAAAGAAATCAGGCGGTGTAACTATTTCTCACCTCCGTTTCGGTAAAACTCCTATCAAGTCAACTTACCTCATCAATAAGGCTGACTTTGTAGCTTGCCATAACCAGAGTTATATTGACAAGTACGATATGGTTTCAGACATCAAGCCGGGCGGTACTTTCCTCCTTAACACAATCTGGGATATGGAAGGTCTTGAAGCTAATCTTCCCGGACAGGTCAAGAGATATATCGCTCAGAACAATATCAATTTCTATACAATCAACGGCGTTAAGCTCGGTGAAGAAACAGGAATGGGTACAAGAATCAACACAATTCTCCAGTCTGCATTCTTTAAGCTTGCCAATATCATTCCTTTTGAAGAAGCTGTAGGCTATATGAAAGCTGCTGCTGAAGCTTCATACGGCAAGAAGGGACAGGACGTTGTTGAAAAGAACTGGAATGCTATTGATGCAGGTCACCAGAACATCGTTAAGATTGATGTACCTGATTCATGGAAAGATGCTGCTGATACTCAGATGGGTATGGCTGCTGTTTCATGTGCAGACCAGAAACTTGCTGACTATGTAAACAACATTCAGATTCCTTGCAACGCTCAGAAGGGTGATTCTCTCCCCGTTTCTACATTCGTAGATATGGCTGACGGTACATTCCCACAGGGTTCTGCCGCATTTGAAAAACGTGGTATCGCTGTTAAAGTTCCTGCATGGATTCCTGAAAACTGTATCCAGTGTAATCAGTGTGCTTACGTTTGTCCTCACGCTGTAATCAGACCTGTTGCTATGACACCCGCCGAGGTTGAGGCTGCTCCTGCTGCTATTAAGACTCTTGATTTCAAACCTGCTATCGGCGACCTCAAATTTGCTATGACAGTTTCAACTCTTGACTGTACAGGCTGCGGAGTTTGTGCTAACGTTTGTCCTGCTAAGAACAAGGCACTCGTTATGGAACCTATCGCTTCACAGATGGAACAGCAGGAAGTATTCAACTATGGTGTTACTATCGACGAGAAACCTGAAGTTGCTGCCAAGTTCAAGGCTGATACAGTTAAGGGCTCACAGTTCAGACAGCCGCTCCTCGAATTCTCAGGTGCTTGTGCAGGCTGTGGTGAAACTCCTTATGCTAAGCTCGTTACTCAGCTCTTTGGTGACAGAATGATGATTGCAAACGCTACAGGCTGTTCATCAATCTGGGGCGGTTCTGCACCTTCAACTCCTTACACAGTAAACAAACAGGGCAGAGGTCCTGCATGGAGCAACTCACTCTTTGAGGACAATGCTGAGTTCGGTTACGGTATGTATCTCGCTCAGGAAACACTCCGCAAGAGAGTTACTGACAAGGTTCTTGCACTTCAGGCTAAGGCTGAAAAGCAGGAAGTTAAGGACGCTATTGCTGAATACCTCGATACATACAATGACGGTGCTGCAAATGCAGTTGCTACAGACAAGCTTGTTGCTGTACTCGAAGCTTGTGGCTGTGACGATGCTAAGGCAATCCTTGCTGAAAAACTCTATCTTTCAAAGAAGTCACAGTGGATATTCGGCGGTGACGGCTGGGCTTACGACATCGGTTTCGGCGGTCTCGACCACGTAATCGCATCAGGCAAGAATGTAAATATCCTCGTATTCGATACAGAGGTTTACTCAAATACAGGCGGACAGGCTTCAAAGTCCACACCTACAGGTGCTATTGCACAGTTCGCAGCAGCAGGTAAGGTTGTAAAGAAAAAAGACCTCGCAGGCATTGCAATGAGCTATGGTTATGTTTATGTTGCACACGTTGCTATGGGTGCTAATATGAATCAGTGTATCAAGGCATTTGCTGAGGCTGAGGCTTATGACGGTCCTTCAATCGTTATCGCTTATGCTCCTTGTATCAACCACGGTATCAAGACAGGCATGGCTACTGCTCAGGCAGAAGAAAAGAAAGCTGTTGAGGCTGGTTACTGGCATCTTTACAGATACAATCCTGCTCTTAAGGAAGAGGGCAAGAATCCGTTCTCACTCGATTCCAAAGCTCCAAACACAGAAGAATACAAGAACTTCCTCATGGGTGAAGTACGTTACAACTCACTCGCTCGCTCCAATCCTGAGAGAGCAGAGAAGCTCTTTGATGCTGCTGTTGCTAATGCTAAGGACAGATATGACTATCTCACAAAGCTCACAACACTTTATGGTCAGGACTAATCTCTGAACTAAATAAAAAATCCTCGTCCGCTTATGGACGAGGATTTTTTTGCTGAAAGGAATGATAAAATGCTGATGATTTCTATAAAAGATATTCCGAAAAGTGAACAGCATAACCATGCCCACAGACTTTTGCGTGAATGCCTGAAACCGCTGAATATAGCATACTCAGCTGATACCGCAACAGTAAAGAACAAGTACGGAAAGCCGTCACTTGCCGAATATCCCGAAATAAAATATAATATTTCCCACGCCGACGGTATAAGTACCTGCATTATTTCGCACTCTGAATGCGGTATCGACTGCGAAAATGTCCGTGAATACCGTCCGAATGTCATGAAGCATGCGTTTTCAAAGAACGAAAAAAATATGATTCTCTCTGCACCTGAAAATCAGCGTGATTTACTTTTTTTCCGTCTGTGGACGCTTAAAGAATCCTACATAAAAGCTATAGGAATGGGACTTTCCTTTCCCTTGAATCAGGCTAATTTCGGCTTTGAAAATAATAAAATCACTTCAAATATCAACAGTTTCCGATTCCGACAATATATTCTTCGGGACGGAAAATTCGTTGTTTCTATTTGTGAACAAATTGTAAACATTTCCTGTGAATCTTGACATTTTATTCTGAAAGCGTTATACTTATATTAGCACTCAAATACCGAGAGTGCTAATTTGCTTATGGAGATGTTAAAAATGGAAACAAAACAATTCAAGGCTGAGTCAAAACGACTTCTTGATATGATGATTCACTCAATTTACACTCACAAGGAAATTTTCCTCCGTGAACTTATTTCAAATGCAAGCGATGCCATTGATAAGCTCTATTTCAAATCCCTTACTGATGATAAAGTGGGACTTAACAAAGATGATTTTGCAATCTGGATTTCTGCCGATAAAGACAGCCGTACTCTTAAAATCACAGATAATGGTATAGGCATGACGGCTGAAGAACTTGAAAATAATCTCGGCACTATTGCAAACAGCGGTTCATTTAAATTCAAGAATGAAAATCAGCTTGACGGCGACAGCCAGATTATCGGACAATTTGGTGTCGGATTCTATTCCGCATTCATGGTAGCTAAGAAAGTAACGGTAATTTCAAAGGCTTACGGTTCAGATACAGCTTATCAGTGGGAGTCCGAAGGTGTTGACGGCTATACAATTACTGAGGCTGACAAAGAAAATATCGGTACTGAAATTATTCTCGAACTTCTTGACGATACAGACGATGAAAAATACGGAGAATTTCTTGATACGTACCGCATAAAAGGACTTATCAGCAAATATTCCGATTATATCCGTTTCCCTATCAAAATGGAAGTAACACACAGCCGTCCTCTTGAACAGTCTGAAGAAGATAAGGAAGCAGGAAAAGCTCCCGAATATGAGGACTATATTGAAATTGAAACACTCAACAGCATGATTCCGCTCTGGAAAAAAAGCAAGTCCGAGCTGAAAGAAGATGACTATAATCACTTCTATACAGAAAAGTTCATGGATTACAGTAAACCGCTGAAATATTCACACATTATAAACGAGGGTATGCCAAGTTATAATGCACTGTTATATATTCCTGCAAATGCTCCTTATGATTTCTATACAAAGGAATATGAAAAAGGCTTACAGCTTTATTCAAACGGTGTACTGATTATGGACAAGTGTTCCGACCTGCTCCCGGATTATTTCAGCTTTGTAAAAGGTCTTGTTGACAGTGATGATTTATCACTCAATATTTCACGTGAAATGCTCCAGCATGACAGACAGCTTAAAGTTATTGCAAGAAGTATCGAAAAAACCGTAAGCAATGAACTGAAAAAAATGCTTAAAAATGAACGTGAAAAGTACGAAGAATTCTGGAAAGCATTCGGCTTACAGCTTAAATATGGCATTTACAGCGATTACGGCATGAATAAAGATAAACTTCAGGATTTGCTTCTTTTCACATCATCAAACGGCAAGCTTGTTACTCTCGATGAATATGTAACAGCTATGCGTGAGGAACAGAAGTATATCTACTATGCTACAGGCGACAGCGTTGCACGTATCGAACAGCTTCCGCAGACTGAACTTGTAAAGGATAACGGTTTTGAAATTCTCTATCTCACAGACAACGTTGACGAATTTGCAATCAAGACACTTATGAACTATAAAGAAAAAGAGTTCAGAAATGTTTCCGCTGATGATTTAGGAATTGACAATACCGAAAAACAGGAGGAAGTCAAGGCAAAGGAAGAAGAAAACGCTGATATGCTGAAAGATATGGCAGAAGCTCTTGACGGCAAGGCAAATAAAGTTATACTTTCAAAGCGTCTTAAATCGCACCCTGTATGCCTTACAAGCGAGGGTGAAATTACCCTTGAAATGGAAAAAGTACTCAATGCAATGCCTGGCGAGCAGAAAATAAAGGCACAGAGAGTACTTGAAATCAATCCTGAACATGAAATTTTCAATAAACTCAAATCAATCGCAGAATCAGGCGACAAGGATAAGCTTGCTAAATACGCTAATCTTCTTTATACTCAGGCACTTCTTATTGAGGGTATGGAAATTGAAAATCCTGTTGAATTTTCAAATCTTATCTGTGAGCTTATGTAAATAATTGTATGTGATTCTTTTGAATATATCAGAAAATAAAAAAGTGCAGTTATCTGCACTTTTTTTATTGCCATTTTATCAGCACATCGCACAAAAAATTATGAAAAATATGTATAATCTGCCTGTTGACAATTCAGCAAAAAACATATATAATATAACCCCAGACTGTATGGTACATCACATTCAGTGAATGGTACGTAGCATGAAATATTATACTTTATCAAAGGAGGGCATTATCATGC
>JAIDNR010000322.1 GCA_029063695.1 Ruminococcus sp. | reverse complement strand
GGGTAAAAATATGAACGGATTCTGGACTGAAAGATGGCTTCACACTACGCCTTGTAAATCTAAAAATAGAACAGAAATTATAAGACATCTATGTTTCGGACCACTGGAAACTTATATTGTTGGTATTCAGGATAATCAGTATTTCAGGGAAATCCACGAAATAGAGCCGTATGAGGAAACCTATTTCAAATATATCAGTAAAAAAGAATTTATCGGCGAACTTGACAACGAAATCCGACTCTGCCTGAAATGTCATGCTGGTGAGCAGGCTGAAATTTTAAAGGCATATAAGGCAAATATTTAATAATAACTTGACATTTGCGGAAGTATGTGTTATAATTGCTGTTACTGTCATAAAACAATAAAGAAAGGAAAATTTATGAGTATTCAGCTATCAGACCATTTTACATACGGAAAACTATTCAGATTCACTCTTCCATCAATTATAATGCTTGTGTTCACATCGGTTTACGGCGTTGTGGACGGTTTCTTTGTATCGAATTATGCAGGAAAAACATCATTTACAGCAGTAAATTTTATTATGCCTTTCCTGATGATTTTAGGCTGCTTCGGATTTATGTTCGGTACAGGCGGTGGTGCATTGATTGCCAAAACGTTGGGTGAAGGTAAAAAAGAAAAGGCAAATAATCTTTTCTCAATGATTGTTTACTCTTCCATTATTATTGGTGTTATACTTGCTGTACTCGGATTTCTGTTTATTCGTCCCATTGCCAGACTGCTCGGAGCAGACGGAGAACTTCTCGAAAACTGTGTTACTTATGGGCGAATAATTCTTATTGCAATTCCGGCATTTACTCTGCAATACGAATTTCAGTGTCTTTTTGCGACTGCCGAAAAAGCACAGCTCGGATTATATATCACTATTGCGGCAGGACTGACAAACATTGTCCTTGACGCATTATTTGTTGGTGCTTTCAAGTGGGGACTTCAGGGTGCGGCGGCAGCCACTGCTTTAAGCCAATGTGTCGGAGGAATTATTCCACTGATTTATTTTGCCCGTCCCAACAGCAGTCTTCTTCAGCTTGGCAGATTTTACTTCAATGGAAGGTCATTTCTTACTGTCTGCGGAAACGGTTCTTCCGAACTCGCAACAAATATCTCCATGTCAATCGTCAATATGCTTTACAATACACAGCTTATTAAATATGCAGGTGAAGACGGCGTTGCGGCTTACGGTGTAATGATGTATGTGAGCATGATTTTCAACGCAATCTTTATCGGATATTCTGTCGGAACTTCTCCTGCTGTCAGCTATAATTACGGTGCAGAAAACACGGAAGAACTGAAAAATCTGCGTAAGAAAAGCTATTTCATCATAGGCTTTTTTGCTGCTGTCATGTTTATTCTTGCGGAAGCACTTGCAAAACCTCTTTCAAAAATATTTGTGGGATATGATGATGGTCTGCTGTTACTTACACTTCAGGGATTTATGATTTTTTCTTTCTCATTCATATTTGCCGGATTCGTAATTTTCAGCTCAGCATTTTTTACTGCATTGAACAACGGACTTGTTTCGGCACTTATATCTTTTCTGAGAGCCTTTGTATTCCAGATTTCGGCTGTCCTGATTTTGCCGATAATATGGAAAGTAAACGGAATATGGATTTCAATTGTTGTTGCCGAATTTATGGCAGTAATTGTATCTGTTTTATTCCTGATTGGCAACAAAAAGAAATATCATTATTAATTCAGTAAAAAAAGTCCTTCACTAAATGAAGGACTTTTTATATAGAGCTTTTAATTAAAGTGCAAAACCGCCTGCAATGTCATCAACAACATAGTAAACCATGTTCTCCTCAGGCTTGATATAGAGTTTTACAGAATTGGGTGACTTAACGCCTGAAAGTTCCTTAGCCTTTTCAATAAGTTCAGCGGATTCAGTTCCCTGATACTGGAAGAAAACATTAACAGAAGTATTCTTTCTTGCTGTAGTTTTCTTTTCAACAGGCTTCTTTTCCTCAGCAACAGAAGCAGCAGTCTTTTTCTTTGCAGTAGTTTTTTTATCAGCAGTTTTCTTTGCTGCTGTCTTTTTAGCAGCGGACTTCTTAGCTGTTGTTTTCTTTGCAGTGGATTTCTTCTCTTCTGCTGGTTTTACTTCGGACTCAGCAGGAACAGAAGTTTCCTCAGTAACAGGAGTTACCTCAACAGGCACTACCTCATCTGCTATCATTGACTGTTCTTCAACAGCAGAAACTGCCTCAACAGTAACTTTTTCATCAACATTCTTTTTAGGTCTGCCACGCTTGCTCTTGGGATTTTCAACTACAGGTTCAGCCTTCTCCTCAGCCTTTGCAGTTTCAGTAGCCTTGATTTCTTCTGTAACTTCTGCTGACTTTGCAGGAGATGTTCTTCTTTTAGCCATTTTATTCCCTCCGTAAATTACTTATTGTTTACAGCGTTCTTAAGTCCCTGACCTGCTTTGAATGCAGGAGCCTTTGAAGCTGGAGCAACCATCATCTGCTTTGTCTGCGGATTGATAACCTTCTTTTCTTTTCTGTCACGAACTTCAAATGTTCCGAAACCAACGATAGAAACCTTCTCACCGTTTACAAGTGCATCTGTGATAGCAGAAATAACAGCATTTACAGCAACCTCTGCATTCTTTTTTGAACATTCATTCTTTTCAGCAACAACGCTGATTAATTCAGTCTTTGTCATGTTTTGTTTCCTCCATTTAATATTTTATATTTGCATTATATACCCTTTATTCAAATTTGTCAAGCAATTTTTGAAAAAATGACATTTCGCCCTATTCTACGCCAAAAACATTCATTTTTTTATCGAAAACAACCATAAGAAAATGCCTATTTTCCGTAACTGCATTTTAATAGTCGATTATTCTGTAATCCTTGTAAAACATTCCGCTGTCTTTTATTTTTGTTTCATTAAGGTGTAGTGTAATCGGATAAAGCACTCTTGCCGCACCATCCTCAAAATTTAAATAAGGTTCAAAACTTCTGCTGATTTCATAATCTGGCGGAAACTGATTTGATACCCAGCCAGGGTCGCATGAATATACATAGATTCTGTCCCGTGCAAAATCCGACGCAATGGAATGAGTCATCATATTAAGCGATGCCTTTGCCATGTTTGTGTGAACATGACGTGCAAGTTTCTGCTTTGTATTGAATCTTCCCTCAACCGAACTTACATTAATTACAAATTTGTTTACGGATTCATCATATGCAAGACACTTTCTAAGTCCGCTTACAAGCATAAAAGGTGCTGTGACGTTTATAAGCTGTACTTCAAGAAGTTCCTGCGGTGAAATATCCTCAGGTTTACGTACCCATGAATTGTTATTGGGAGTTTCGCTGTAGTCCGTAACCTGTACACTCGGCATTATCGAAAAAATATCATCGGGACTTCCCACAGGCAGAAGCGACGGACTTTCAAGCTGAAGTGCATTTTCGTGTGCAGTAAGCTGTGCATAATATTCATTTGATTTCTTTACAGTCTGTGCGGCATTATTAACAAGTATATCAAGTTTTCCGCCGCATATACTCTCAATGCGAAAAATAAGTTCTTGTATGCGATCAACACGCATTAAATCAAAGCCGATTACTGTAAGCCTGTCCCTGAAAGTATCATAATCGGGTTCGTGCATATAGTTATCAAGTGCGGTTTTGGGATAACGTGTTACAGCGATAACATTCGCACCCTGCCGCAGTAATCGCAGACATACGGCATAACCGATTTTTATTCGTCCGCCCGTGACTACTGCTGTACGTCCTGATAAATCGCAGTAAAATTCACGCATTCGGTTATTTAATTTCGTGCATTCGGGACAAATGCCGTAATGTTCTATATTTCTTTTGCGACAGATAAGACAAATTCTCATAAAAATCTCCTTGACAAATTTATTTCTCTGTGATATAATATTTTCATCGGTAGTTTAAGTTTAAAACAATCTCCCCCACGGAGAGAGATGCGGTTTTCCGCCCGATATGTCCGTATGGCTCACGGAAAAGCGTTTACACCACATGTAAGAGACGGCGGTTCAACTCCGCCTGCGGACATCACAAGGCATACCTTTTCGGTATGCCTTTTTTATTATATCACAGCAGTTTGCAGAAGTCAACAGAGCAAAAAAATACACCTCATAGGCGAGGTGTGAAAAATCGACCCATACGGTCTGCACCGTTTAGCACTGAGGGTCAAGTCATAAAATAATAAGTTAAAATAAGTTATTGAGAATAGAAAACATGAAAAAACCACAAATAGAAGAAATTAGTTTAAATAAGAAACTATTTCTTTTCTGTAGCAAAGCACTTGAATCAGTACACGAACATCAAGAGCATGAGAGGGTAGAGTTCTTATTGCCGAATACCAATTTTTTCAATTGCTGTATATATTATATTGCAAAAGCAGGCAATTTGCAATATATAAAAATACACT
>JAIDNR010000321.1 GCA_029063695.1 Ruminococcus sp. | reverse complement strand
TTTCTGTATTTTCAGTAAACTGCTCGTAATATTCATTGTATTCCGTCACATCTAACGGTTCTCCTGCTTCATTACTCCAGTCAGGAGAAATATAATAAACTGTCCCCGAACTGCTTGTATCATACTCGGACGGATATTCGAGGAAATCAGTTCTGCCGACTTCCTCTTTCTCCTTGTTTATCATATCAACAACATCTTTGTCAATACCACGCACGCTCCCACACAGGTCATAAGAATCCGTTTCGGCGTTGTACTTGTACATCTGAAACGGGTGAACTTCAAAGGAATGCGTCTGATTATGAGCAGAATACACCCTTACAGCACCGTTTTCATAGAAGTCAGAATTAATATATCCCGAAAGCTGTTGGACTAAATTTCCGTCAGAGTTGTGGTCATACACATATACTGAACGATTGTCAAACGTTACAAGAAGTTCGTCCCTACCGTCGCTGTCAATATCATAAACCGCAAAATCAATTGATACATCTTTATCATAATTTTTATAGTCCCAATCGGGAAATTCACAGTTATAATACATATTATAAAGCACATCATGATAAGTCTGCTTTTCATATACATTTGATTCTGTTGGTTCTGTCACTTCTTCCGTCGGCAATTCCGTCGTACTTTCGGGAACTACCTCCGGTATACTGCTTTCAATATTTTTCTCACTACAGCCTGTAAGCAAAAATACCGAACATAATATCAGTAAAAATTTTTTCATTGTTGTCTCCTTAAATCTTATCAGCTGACATTTTCTATATTTTCTTCTGTCAGCTTCATGAACGGAAGTTCAAGTAATTTTGCATCTCCAATATATTGCTCATGCCATGCATTATATTCGGTTACATCAACATAATGAGATTCACTACTATATTCATCATCACTGAGAATAATAATGTAAACAATCCCTGAATTGCTTGTATCAGCTTCATAAGGATATTCCCAATAAGGCTCATATCCTGCCTTTTCTGCTTCTTCTTTCTGTCTTTCAATTATATCTCTTCCCAGCGACCATACAGAAGCTATTTCAATATATGAATCTGTTTCATTATCATACTTATATAAGGTATAAGGCCAGAAATCTCCGGAAGGACCTTGATTATGAGAAATATTCGCTTCAATAACACCATTGTCATAAAATCTTAAAGAGGGGAACTCAATAAATTCTTCAAAAATATTCCCGTCGCTGTTATGGTCATATATCATTCCCATCATTCCTGCTGTATATGTATCATTAAACATAAAAATAAGTTCATCTCTGCCATCGTTATCAATATCATAAACAGCAAATTCATTATTGGATATATCCAAGTCATAATTCTCAAAAGGCTCATCATACTGCGGAAATTTACAATTATAATATATATTTTCAAGTACTTCACGGTAAGTCTGCTTTTCATATACATTTGAGACAGTTTCTTCTGTAGTCGTTTCTGTTGTAACTTCCTCTGTCTGCGATTCTGTCGTACTTTCAGAAACTATCTCCGATGTACTGCTTTCAATAGTTTTATCTGAACAGCCTGTGAGCAGAAATACCGAACATAATATCAGTAAAAATTTTTTCATCTTGTCTCCTCTTGTTTCTACACATTAACATTTTCTATATTTTTCTGCCCACAACAGCCCAGTTCATAGCGTCGGTAATTTTAACGTCAACAAACTGCCCGATAAGTGACTTGTCGCCCTCAAATTCAACTATAATAAACTCGTTGCTTTTGCCTGTAACAAACCCCTCACGCTTTTTTGAAACGTCGTCCACAAGCACTCGCATTTTCTTACCGATAAAACGCCTGTAATTTTCAGACGAAATCTCACGCTGTACTTCGAGGAGTTTCCTCATTCGCTGACTTTTCACTTCGTCCGACGTAAAATCAGACATTTCAGCAGCTTTAGTCCCCGAACGCTTTGAGTAAATGAATGAATAAATATTATCGTACTTCACACGCTTTATTATGTCCAATGTAGCCTGAAAATCATCGTCCGATTCATTGGGAAATCCGACAATCAAATCAGTTGTGAGTGAAAATTCAGGGTCTTTATTCCTGATATAGTCCACGATTTCAAGGTACTTCTCGGCAGTATAACGGCGGTTCATGCGGTTCAGAACGTCACTGCTTCCGCTTTGCAGCGGAAGATGAAGATGCTTTGCGACTTTACCGCACTCAAAAATAGTATCAATGAGTTCTCTTGATGCATCTTTCGGGTGAGATGACATGAATCTTATGATAAAATCACCCTCAATCTTATTGAGTTCCCTGAGAAGTGCAGGAAAAGCATTTATTTCACCGAAATCATTGCC
Organism: Ruminococcus sp.; assembly: GCA_029063695.1. Classification (GTDB taxonomy): domain Bacteria; phylum Bacillota; class Clostridia; order Oscillospirales; family Ruminococcaceae; genus Ruminococcus. Next base: position 2,105 of record JAIDNR010000321.1, on the reverse strand, counting down.
ATAAGAATTTACATTCTGTCCCAGCAGCATAATTTCCCTGTAGCCATTCTGCACAAGACTTTCCACTTCTGCAATTATATCTTCCTGTCTGCGGCTTCTCTCACGTCCACGGACATACGGTACAATGCAGTAAGTACAGAAATTATTGCACCCGAACATTATGGGTACACTTGCCTTGAACTTACTTTCACGAACCTGCTCGGTGACTTCCGAAAAATCGTCGTATTCGGCAATATCAACTCCGAATTTCCGACCGTTGAGGCAGTCAAGCAAAAGTTTTGGAATACTGCTTATGGCAGAAGTACCGACAACAAAATCAACCTGCGGATATGATTTCTTTATTTTCTCCGCAATATGTTCCTGAGCAGTCATACAGCCCGAAATACCGATTATAAGTGACGGCTTAATCTCTTTCAGTTTTTTCATACTGCCGACGATACCGAAAACTCTGTCCTCAGCATTTTCACGTACGGCACAGGTATTCAGAATAATCAAATCCGCCTTTGTCTCGTCATCTGTAAAATTATATCCTGCATTTTTAAGCAGTCCCTTGATTTTTTCGCCGTCCGATATATTGAGCTGACAGCCGAAACTCCTTACATAGGCATATTTTGAATCACCGATTATATTTTTTATTCTATCCAGCATATTATCAGTCTCCTTTATCTTAACTATATAATTATAACACAATTTAACTGCTTATGCAAGTGCCGTATAACAAAAAAAGCGAACCCTTTCGAATTCGCTTTTTCTTAATTATAAGTAATTATTTCAGATTCTATTCTTCAACAGGTCCAAATTTTACAACAACAGTATCATTGATAATCTTAATAGAGCCATCGTCCGGATAATACGGCATATCAATTACTTCAGGTAAATCAACAAAATCTTCCTCATCTGCAAGTTTCGGACTGAATGCACACCAGTTATTCATAAATTTAATCCATGCATAATTATTTACCATATGTTTAATATCAGTATTCGGAGCAATATAGAATAACTCAAACCCACTTAACTCTTTAAGCGTCAAATCTTCTTTACTTCTGGGATTAATATAACAAACTGGCATTTCATCCTGATAACCTTCAACACTCTTTATTTGTGTAATCAAAACTGTAAAATAATCAATTGTACGCTGTTGCTGATATTCAACTTTCAGATAATTGATATTAGCATATCTGCAATAGGAAAATGAAATAAATAACAGTAATGCTGTTCCAAAAGCATAAACAGCTCTGGTGATGTTTAACTTATGAAATTCAGAAATATTGATAAGTAACACTAAATATACGAATAGCATTGACTGACCATACAGCATTAACGTATATACTGATACACTCATAACAAAAATAAAATTAAAAGCAATAGGAAGCATAAGCATAGATAGTGTCAGCAAAATACCTCGGAAAATATTTTTTCTGAATGTCTTAATTATCATACGTAGTGAAAGTATAGCCATAAATAACAGAATCAGAATATAAATATATCTTATACGAAATGGAAACATAGAAGTATAGCTGCCAATCATCCTTTCTGTACAAAAAAAGTGGTAAAAAGCAGTAGAAATTCTTGATAAATATACAGAAACAGGTTCTTTTCCCATAGTATTAATATTTTTGTAATCACTTAAACTCACACCACAGTAAACAAGAAAAAATTTAGTTATAACAAAATACAACAAAACACCGGAAATAACTGCACCCGCAAGATATACACCTGATATAATCAATTCTTTTGGTTTATGATGTGTTTCTGCTGTCAGTCTGGAAATAAAACATAACAAAGCCAAACTCATCATGACCGGTATAAATGCCTGATAAATTCCGATTGAAAACGACATCAGCAGTACACCAATCAGAAAATACAGAACACTTGTTTTTTTATTTACACTCCACACTCCGGCAACCGCCAATAAAAGTGAAATCATATAATAAGGAGCTGTGAACATATAGCAGAATATTCCGGTAATTACAGGAAAAGTAATAAGTATTCCAGTAATGGATATACATAGTCCCACCTGCTTAATATTTAAAAGATTAATGATAAGATAAGCAGAAACAGCTATACATAGTATTACAGTTGTAAAAAATCAAGAAGTATGATAT
>JAIDNR010000320.1 GCA_029063695.1 Ruminococcus sp. | reverse complement strand
GTTTCAGAGAATGATAAAGGATTGCCGAAAGGGGAAAATCGACAGAATCTATACGAAGTCAATCAGCCGATTTGCTCGAAATACAAGGGATTGTCTTAAAAATATCCGTGAACTGAAATCGCTGGGAATCACGATATATTTTGAAAAAGAGAACCTCGATACAGCCAACATGACCGACGAAATGATGATAACTATCATGGGAGGTCTGGCTCAGGAGGAATCGGTTTCAATTTCGCAGAATATACAGTGGTCGATAAAAAACAGAATGAAAAATGGTACGTATATCGTCTCAAATGTACCATTCGGATATCGAAAAGCTAACGGCAGATTCGTTATTTGCGAGGAAGAAGCTGAAATTGTTCGAAGAATTTATGCTGAATTTTTGCAGGGACACGGATTGAACAGTATCTGTGATATTCTGAATCAAGAGGGGAAAGTCATGGGAAAATCCGGCTGTATATGGAGGAAAAAAGCAGTCAGATATATCCTGACCAACGAAAAATATATCGGCGACTGTCTGTGGCGGAAAAAGATAACAGAGAATGTATTTCCGTTTAAAAAGAGCAGGAATAACGGTCAGGCGGAACAGTACTATGTTTCAGGCAGCCATGATCCGATTGTTTCAAGGGCAGATTTTGAAACTGTTCAGAGTTTGCTTGCACAAAAAAGTGAATATTTTGGTCACACGGAATTTCATGAATACCCTCTGAGCAGAAAGATGATTTGTGAAAATTGCGGTTCAACTTATAGGCGAAAACGCTCTAATAACAAGACTTACTGGGTGTGTTTAAAACATGACTTGAATGCGGCTGAATGCAGTTCAAAATGGATAGCTGAATATAAAATTTACAACGCTTTCACGGTACTTCACAATAAGTTGCGTCATAATTATAAGCAGATTCTTGTGCCTCTGCAAACAGCACTTCAAGAACTGAAAATACGCCGATTTAATGTCAATTCCAATGTTATGGATATTCATAAAGAAATTGCAAAACTCAGGGAACAGACTCACGTTCTTGCAAGGTTAAAAACTAAAGGATTTCTTGATAATGCGAAATATCTTGAGCAGACTACAGAACTTACAGCGAAAATAAATAAACTTCAGTCTGAACTGAAAAAACTTACTCATTCAGATGATAATGATGAAACATTGGAACAAATTGAAATGCTGACAGATTATTTTGAAAAATGTAAAAATCCAATTACAGAATTTGAGGCATCAGTGTTTGAAAGCATCGTTGAGAAGATTGTTGTGATAAATCAACATGAACTGAAATTTCACCTGATTGGTGGACTGAAATTCAGAGAAAAAATATAGCGGAATATGTCCTGAAAGTCAAATTTCAGGACGATTCTTTGTTGATTTTGATACTGGATTTTTAAAGTAGAATGTGGTATTCTTGTTGACAGAAGGGAGTGAAAATAATGGCTAAAAATCGTACAATACCGTTTGGATACTGTATGCAGAACGGCGAAATTACGATGGATTTTACCGAATCCAAAGCGGTAGTAAAAATCTTTGAAGAATACCTTAATGGCAGCAGTTTATTACAGATTGCAAAGCTAATGGAGTACGAGAAAATTCGATATACCGCTGATTCAGACCACTGGAATAAAAACATGGTCAAACGTATAATCGAGAATGAAAAGTATCTTGGGAACGACAAATATCCGCAGATTATCGACGAAAATACTTTTAAAACAGTAAACGAAAAGCGTGTAAAAAAAGCAACTTCTGTTTGTGTAATTTCGGATGATTTACAGGAAATCAGAAACCGTATATACTGTTTGGAATGTGGACACAGACTTTCACGAATCGGCGGTAACTGTCGTCATGAGAAGTGGGACTGCAGAAATCCCGACTGTTACAGACTTGAATATCAGCTTACAGATCAGATGATAATCAGCTCAGTGATGACTGTTCTGAATACAGCAATTGCAAATCCAAGTTTAATTGAGTCAAGTGGAGAAATCAGCGTGTATTCTCCGACTGCAGATGTTATTCGTAAGCAGAATGAAATCAGTCAGATGTTGGATTCTTCACGGGTTGATTTTGACAGAGTTAAGGCAGAGATATTCAGGCTTGCCGAGCTGAAGTACGACTGCTGTACATATAGCGATAATCCGCATAAAACAGATGAAATCAAGGCTCTGCTTAAAAAACATGAACAACTGAATACACTCGATATCGGCTTATTCAAAGCGTGCATTTCACGAATTTGGATAAGCCATTTTTGTACTATTGAGATCGAGTTTATTAATGGAGCGACCATAAAAAATATCACAGAAAGGACTAATAAAAATGCAAACAGCACCGAATGTAACGATAATTCCTGCCAAAGTACAAACGGCTGAAAACAGGGATAAATACCACCAGTTGAGGGTTGCAGCGTACTGCCGTGTCAGCACTGAACAGGAAGAACAGCAGAATTCGTATCAAGTACAGATTGCGTATTACACCGATTTGATCAACAGAAAAAAGGAATGGTCGCTTGTAGGGATTTTCGCAGACGAGGGAATTTCAGGAACTCAAACGAAGAAAAGAACCGAGTTCAACCGCATGATTCGTATGTGCAGGAACAAAAAAATTGACCTTGTAATTACAAAGTCAATATCAAGATTTGCCCGAAATACCGTGGATTGCCTTGAATATGTCAGACAGCTTAAAGACTTGGGAATCGGAGTGATTTTTGAAAAGGAAAACATCAACACTCTGACTATGACTTCTGAATTTATGATTGCACTTTACGGCAGTTTTGCTCAGGCAGAATCGGAATCAATCAGCAAAAATGTTTCTTGGGGAAAAGAAAAGGCTTTCCGTCTGTCTCTTAAACAAAT
>JAIDNR010000032.1 GCA_029063695.1 Ruminococcus sp. | reverse complement strand
GCTTATAAGTTCTATATATATTTTTGCAAGAATAAGGGCATCTTCACTTGCCCTGTGATGCTCAAAAGTACCTACTTTCAGGATTTTTGCAACATAATTCAGTCTGTGGCGTGCAACTTCGGGAAGCATAGCCTGACACAGAATAAGCGTATCAATATAATTATAGTCAAATGTTATGTCATTTCTCTTGCAGACTTCGTTGAGCATTGTTGTATCAAAATCAGCATTATGTGCCACAAGTACGGGATTTTCTCCGCAGAACTCCATAAATTTTCTTAGTGCTTCGGCTTCTTTCGGAGCATTTGCCACTGTTTCATCCGTTATGCCCGTAAGCTCAGTAATTTTTTCGGGAATATGCTTTTCGGGATTGACATAAGTCTCAAAATTATCCACAATCTGTAAATTGCGGACTTTTACACCTGCAATGCTTGTAAGTCTGTCATTGGAATAGCTCAGACCTGTTGTTTCAACGTCGAAAATAATCAGCTCACCATTCAAATCCCTTGAATCAGGCTTTTTGAGAATCAATTTACGGTCAATATCATTTACCACATAAGCTTCACAGCCGTATATAACTTTAAAATTATCTGGCATATTATACATACAATCGGGAAAAGCCTGCACACAGCCGTGGTCTGTTATTGCCATAGCCTGATGTCCCCACAATGCCGCACGTTTTATAAGCGTTACAGGGTCGGTTACAGCGTCCATAGCTGACATATTAGTATGGCAGTGAAGTTCAACACGCTTTTCGGGATAGCTGTCCATGCGTGGTATTCTCTTCACCTTGATTACAGATGCAAAATTTATACTGAAATCACGGGAAAAATTGTCATAGTCGATTTTTCCCGATACAAGAACGGCTGTACCTTTTTTCAGTGTAAGTCTTTTTATTTCGTCCTCATCAGATGTTTTGGTAAAAATTTTCACAATGACTGAACCGCTGTAATCGGTAATACTGTATGTTATAACAGTCTTATCATTTTTGAGTTCCTTTGTTTCAACTGCAAAAATATCACCGACTACAGTTACATTTGTACCCAGTTTTTCAATTGCACTGGCAATTGCAATCGGTTTTTCATGAATTGCATTTCCTCTGATTATTTCAGCAGACTCTGCATCAAATTCCTTGTCAAGACTTGTTATATCCAACGGTTTTGTGGGAGTTGCAGCCTTTACGGCTTCTCTTTCAAGTTCTTCAGATGATTTCTGTGGTGCAAGCTGACTGCTGTAATCGGGCATTTCCGCATCAAGCTTATCGACAAGCTTTTCATAATCATCATTGCTGATAGTTTCACCGCCGATAAGGTTTATATTTATTTTAATTCCGAACTGATTATATATAAGCTGTGAAAGCTGTGCCGTAAAATTACAGCGTATCAGCATATCACGTCCGCCGTGCATAAGCTTAATATTCAAATTTTCATTATCAATCTGCATATCAGCATCATTAAGGAATCCGTTTACCACAGAAATATCTCTTTTAAGAAGTTCTATAAGCTCAGGAAGGCATACAAGAGAAAACAGAGTCTTGTCATATCGTGGATTGAGCCTAATATTATCAGCATTTATTGCTTTTGATAATTCCGATTCAAACAGAAAAATATCCTTTGATGGTACTATATTATCAAAAACTGCGAAAAATCTGAAATCTTTCATATTTTCAGAATATGTAATCTTTATAATACTGCCGTTTTTTGCTGTTTCGGGAATATCAGTACAATATTCGCTTAAAAAGTCTGATATTGTTACATCTGTCATAATTTTTCAATCTCCGCAAGAAGTTCCGATACAATATCCTCTTCTCTGATTTTACGCTGTGAACCGTCTTTTTTAAAGATTACGGCACAGCCGTCACCGCCTGCAATTCCTACATCTGCTTCTCTTGCTTCTCCCGGTCCGTTTACAACACAGCCCATTACGGCTACTGTAATATCCTTATCAGAATCAGCAAGAGCCTGTTCAACTTTCTTTGCCGTACCGATTAAATCAATTCTTGTGCGTCCACAGGTCGGGCAGGCTACTATCTGTACGCCCTTTCTTTTTCCGATACATTTTAGTATATCTTTAGCCGCCGAAATCTCTTTTACAGGTTCATCGGTCAGTGATACACGTATGGTTTCGCCGATTCCGTCACAAAGAAGTGAACCTATTCCTACAGCCGACTTTATAAGTCCCATGCGTTCAGTACCTGCTTCTGTAACGCCAAGATGAAGAGGATAATTACACTTTTCAGAGGCAAGTCTATATGATGCAATCATCTTACTCACATTAGAGGATTTGATTGAAATTACAATATCATCAAAATCAAAACGCTCTAAAAGTGCCGCATGATTCATTGCACTTTCAACAAGTGCCTCGGGAGTCGGCGAACCGTATTTTGCAAGGAGTTCTTTTTCAAGCGAACCTGAATTTACTCCTATTCTTATCGGAAGATTTCTTGCACGGCAAGCATCAACTACTGCTTTAACTCTGTCCATTCCTCCAATATTTCCCGGATTTATACGGATTTTATCAACTCCTGCCGCCGCTGATTCAACTGCAAGACGATAATCAAAGTGAATGTCGGCAACAAGCGGAATATTTACTGCTTCCTTGATTACGGGAATAAGTTTTACTGCGTTCATATCGGGAATAGCCGCACGGATAATCTCACAGCCTGCCTTTTCAAGTTCAACAGCCTGTTTTACACTTCCTTCTATATCGTCTGAACGTGCGTTCAGCATGGATTGTATGTATATATG
>JAIDNR010000319.1 GCA_029063695.1 Ruminococcus sp. | reverse complement strand
TAATTATACTATAGAAAATTTGGATATAAAGAAAAACATTCCCAAATTTGAAGGTATTCAGAATGATATTATAAAACTTCTGTCGGGTGGTGCTGTTCATGCCGATATAATTGCACAGACACTGAACCTGAATCCGACGGAACTTATGACGGAACTTACAGAGCTTGAAATTATAAATGCTGTAAAGTCACTTCCGGGAAAAATGTTTGAGATAAAAGTTAAGGAGTAATATATCAGATGTCAGATTTAGTTATAGTAGAATCGCCTGCAAAGGCTAAAACAATACAGAAATATCTTGGCAAAGGTTACGAAGTTGTTGCTTCCATGGGACATATACGTGACCTGCCTAAATCAACGCTGGGAGTTGATACGGATAATGGTTTTACTCCTCATTATATAAATATGAAAGGCAAGTCCGCTGTTATCAAGGATTTGAAAAAACGTGCAAAAAAATGTGACAAAGTTTATCTTGCAACTGACCCTGACCGTGAAGGTGAGGCTATTTCATGGCATATTGCACAGCTTCTCAATCTTGATATGAATGACAATAACCGTGTTGAATTCAATGAAATTACTAAAACGGGCGTAAGCAACGGAATGAGTAATCCGCATAAAATTGATTTGGATTTAGTAAATGCACAACAGGCAAGACGCATTCTTGACAGACTTGTCGGATATAAAATCAGTCCGTTTCTGTGGAAAAAAGTTAAGCGTGGACTTTCAGCAGGTAGAGTTCAGAGTGTAGCCGTAAGTATTGTTGTTGACAGGGAGAATGAGATAAGAGGATTTGTTCCGAAAGAATACTGGTCTGTTGATGCAAAATTCACTGCTCCCGAATCCGGAAAGGTTTTCGGTGCAAGTCTTTTATCGGTTGACGGAAGAAAGATTGAAATTCCGACAAAGGATTCCGAAAACAAAAAAAATGATGATAAGAAAATTCTGATTTCTACCAAAGAAGAAGCGGATAATATTCTGAAAAGACTTGAGGGGGCGGAGTATACCGTTTTATCGGTTAAAAAGCGTGTCACCAAAAAACAGCCTGCTCCGCCATTCATTACTTCTACAATGCAGCAGGAAGCATCAAGAAAACTGGGCTTCAATTCAAAGCGTACCATGAAAGCTGCTCAGGAACTCTATGAGGGTGTTGAGATTCAGGGAATAGGTGCGGTCGGACTTATAACATACATGAGAACAGACAGTCTCAGAGTTTCGGACGAGGCAAAAGCATCGGCGGCTCAGTATATTGAAACTGTTTACGGTAAAAGTTATCTTCCCGAAAAGCCGAGAGTTTATAAGACAAAAAGTAATGCTCAGGATGCTCACGAGGCTATAAGACCGTCACTTCCCGAACTTACCCCCGCAAGAGTAAAAGCAGGACTTACAAGCGACCAGTATAAACTTTATGAACTTATATGGTCAAGATTTATAGCAAGTCAGATGGCAAATGCACTTCTTGATACTGTTTCCGTTGATATTGGAGCTAACGACTGTATTTTCAGAGCATCGGGATATTCCGTGAAATTTGACGGATTTATGATACTTTATAAGGAATCGGGCGATGAGGAGAATGTTGAAAAAAAAGTACTTCCGCCGATTGCGGAAAATGATAAGCTGAAGCTCAAATCAATTGCAGGAAATCAGCATTTTACCCAGCCGCCGCCGAGATATACAGAGGCATCACTGATTAAGGCTATGGAAGAAAATGGTATAGGCAGACCGAGTACTTATGCTCCTACCATTTCGACGATTACAACACGTCAGTACGTAGAGCATGAGGGAAAACAGCTTAAACCTACAGGTCTCGGCGAAATTATCAATGATTTGATGAAAGAACATTTCAATGGGATTGTTGATGCAAGGTTCACGGCTGATATGGAAAGCAGTCTTGACGAAATTGAAAATGGCGAAAAGGATTGGGTTGATACTCTTGAATCATTTTACAAGAGATTTGCCGAAGATTTGAAAAAAGCCGAAGAAGCTATGGAAGGTAAGCGTATCAAAGTTCCCGATGAGGAAACAGATGAAATATGTGAACTCTGTGGACAGAATATGGTTATAAAATTCGGAAGATACGGAAAATTTCTTGCTTGTCCAGGTTTTCCCGAATGCAAGAATGCAAAACAGCTTGTTACTGAATCTGAGGGCAGTTGTCCCGTATGCGGAAAAAAGATGCTTCTGAAAAAATCCAAAAAGGGCAGGAGCTTCTATGGTTGTGAGGGTTATCCCGAATGCAGGTTCATGACATGGAATGTACCGACATCTGAAAAATGTCCCGAATGCGGAAAGACGCTTTTCAATAAGGGCGGCAAATCAGGAAAATTAATCTGTGAGAATGAGGGTTGCGGATATGAAAGAGAGCTGAAAAAATGATTGTAACTGTAAATGTAATCGGAGCAGGACTGGCAGGCTGTGAGGCAGCATGGAATCTTGCACGATATGGGATAAAAGTACGTCTTTATGAGATGAAACCGCAGAAATTCAGTCCTGCACATAAATACAGCGGATTTGCAGAACTGGTATGCTCAAATTCTCTTAAAGCCTCAAGAATTGAATCTGCCGCAGGACTTCTCAAAGCCGAAATGGAAATGTTAGGCTCGCTTACTGTACCATGTGCAAAAGAAAATTCAGTTGAAGCAGGCGGTGCATTGGCAGTTGACCGTGAAAAATTCTCGGACAGTGTTACGGAGAAGATTAAAAATAATGACCTCATTGAAGTAATCGAGAGTGAAGTAACTGAACTTCCCGACGGTATAAATATTATTGCAACAGGTCCGCTGACTGATGGTGCAATGTTTGATATTATCCGGAATCTGTGCGGTGATGGACTTAGTTTCTATGATGCCGCCGCACCGATTGTAACTTATGAAAGCCTTGATAAGGACAAAATAT
>JAIDNR010000318.1 GCA_029063695.1 Ruminococcus sp. | reverse complement strand
CCCCTCTGCGAACTACTTCTTGGATTCTGAATTGTCAATAACTGTCATAAGGTTGTTAAGCTGTTCAGAGGACTGCTTGAAGCCTGACTTGGTAAGACTGCAAATCGTCTTGTAGCTGTCAAACATATTGCGAAGTTCGTTATCATGGACGAAAAAGAAAAATTTCCTCAGCTTGCGTTCTTTCAAATTCCCCTGTTCATCGAGTATAGGCTTGTAAACACGTACAAAAGTAATACAGCCGAAAGCAGTAAATGGATAGTACATCAAGTATGTATTCTCTCTGATAGGCTTTGCAACTCTTGTAAATATCTGACTTGTAGCCAATATGCAACGTCTGACCTTGCGTTGCTGAGTAATTAAGGTAAGCATATCGGGAGGAAAATTCTTGCTCTGGTTACTGCTGAACCAGTTCTGTATCTCATCAATGCAGTCAAGTTCACCATAAATGCCGTTGGTATCAAGCGTAAGTTCCTCCCAGCTCGTCAGCTCGTAGTCCTGCATGGTACAAGAAAAGTTGCTCCGAACTTTGAGTTTAGGGTAAATTGTCTTGTATTTGCGGACAAGATAAGCCATTAAAGTAGTCTTGCCACTCCCCTGTTCTCCGCATAATAGGTGCATTCCGTATTCCTGAAACGTATTCGGGTCAATAGTCATGAAGTCATAGGCGAACTGTTTAGGAAAGTCAATAAACAATCGCCTTAAAAGACCATGAACTTTAAATTTACCTCGTTCATCTTTGATACGCTTGATACCTTTTTTTCGGTAATACAGGCAGAAACAAGCCGTAGTGAAGATAAAGGGAGCAACGGCACAGGCAGTAATGAAAGTCAATTTAAATAATAAATTCCACATATTAAGCCCCCATTGTCGGTATAAATGACTTGATACGGATAATCAAAGCCCATGAAATCTTAAAAGCCGAAAGAGCCAAGGAAGATACAAGTATGGGCATTAAAGCTCTGATTGGGATAACATAGCCGACATTTGAAAGAAAAGTATTAATTCCGTTAAAAATATTATCTGGAACAGCAAAATCTATTTCAGGCAATGCTTTTACAAGAAGAAGCGGAAAGTAAAAAAGAACATCTAAAATTTTATCAGTTATCATGTGTGAAAACCTCCTATGATTCCGGGAATACGTTTGATAAGTCTTTGAATGTAGAAGTAGTATGAAACAATTATGATGATTGAATCTATCAAAGGTTTGTAATCATCATACAAAGTCCAGTCCATAAAAATAATTTCTTTTCCATAGAGAGTAATTTTGTTATTCGGCGGAACATCAAGAAAATCAGCCGTAATAATACTTTTACCAAGGTCAAGTATCTGATAAACAAACTTGAATTTTTCCTCAACAACATCTTTGATTTCCTCAAAATTGTTATCAGACGGCTTGAAAAGATATTCAATGCCCTCAAGCAGCTTGTCTTTAAGAATTTCAAGACCTGAAACAATTGCATTTTTCAAGTTGGTAAAGAAATGACCTATACTATCGGCAATCTTCTGCGGCAAATCAGATACTGCCGAAAGAAGATTTTTAATATTTGTAAGTATATTGTTGCTAACTTCAATCTGTTCAGATGAGCCTGATGAACCGCCCGAACCTGAATCCGTCGAAGGTTCGGTTGTCGTTTCTTCCTCGCTTTCTGTAGTAAGTATCTCATACACTGTAAAACAACAGTCAGAAACATCTGACATAACGTCAAGAGATATTTTAGTACCTTTAGAAGCAGTAAAAGGAGTTGTATAGTAATCAAAATAAAAATTATAACCCTTAACTAAAGAAAGACTGACAATATCAGAAGTCAGATAAGGTGATGAATTGTAATAACCGCTTCTGGAATAAAGAGAAGAAAATTTCAAAGGATTAAAAACGCTAACAATGTGCTGATTTGAACTTCTGAGGGTATATTCAAAAGAATGCTCCGAATTAACGGAACTTCTGTAAACAGTTCTAAAACCTGTACCATTAGGAATAAAAGAATGATAAAAATTAGCAGAACAAAAAGAACAACTGGAAGCATTACGAGCATAACTCACATCAAATTTATCACCACTTTTTACAGGAATACAGACCAGAAGAGAAT
>JAIDNR010000317.1 GCA_029063695.1 Ruminococcus sp. | reverse complement strand
AATTTAGTACTATTAACTATTGATTTTTTCTTTTTTATTTGTTATAATTATTTCAGTACCAATCAGGTACTAAAAAACATCTATTTTCATTAGCACGAACTCACTCTGCCTCTGAACTGTCACGTTTCCGACGGTTCAGAGGTCAAGAGGTTCGACAATAGAACGGCAGACCCAGAAGCCGATAGGGTAGGAGGATAATATGAATTTAACGTTTAATGTAGAGCTTACACCCGAGGAAGTCTCAGTGCTTTCTACTTCCTTATCCAATTATCTTGGTGTTCTTTTATCTGATTTCGATGAAATCAAGAATATGATTTTAGAGGATTCTTCTTTTCTTGATTATTCTGGATTTGATTATCAGATTCAGCAAATCACCCTTGTAAGGTCACTCTGTTCAAAATTCAAATCGACAGACCCAGAAGCCGACAGGGTAGGAGGAGAAAAATCATGACAATATTAATAGGTTTTTATCCACAGTGTGGAACGATTACTACTGAAACAGGTGAAGTCAGACCATGGTCTAACCGTTATCTTCGCTTGATAACTGATGAAGATATGGAAAAATACGAGCATGGTCTTAAAATTGCAGAACAGAAACTTAAAACAGTTAATGTTTGTAAATCACTCGGAATTTCCGAAAATTCTTCGGAAGATGAAGTCGATAAAGCCCTTGACAGTATTTTGAACTGTGAAATTTCAATGTCAGTCGGACTTATTAAAGGCAAATTTGAAGTTACCAGATTCAATGTTGTTAAGAAGTCATCGGATTTAGGTTTTTTAAAAAGTAATGGAAACAACTGCAATAATAACAGAAGCTGAAACAGTTAATACTGTAATAATAGATTTAGAAACAGTTACGACTTCAACAACTGTTTCCACTGTAGATTTGTCAAGGCTTTCGGAAATCGATGTCGATATGCTAAATGCCTCTACTTATCTCGTCAGTGCTTTTGTAATCGGCTTCTTCTTTTTTTCCGTATGCAAAGGAGTATACAGATTTTTCAATATGTTCTTTTGACAATATATCTTAAAGGGGGTGAAATTATGGTTCCTACTGTTGTTGCTGCTGTTACCGAATGGAACGGCGTTACACAAGATATGATGGCTGGAGTTTTGACTGAAATCAAGTCACTTCTTCCTTTGGTTGCTCCTGCCGTTATTGGTTTCATCGGTTTCCGCAAAGCATGGGGATTTATCAAGAGTGCTATCAAAGGTGCTTAAAATTTGCTTAACTTTAATTAAGGGCGGTTGCAGTTTTACTTATACTGCTTTCGCCTTATTTTTTTGAGGTGATTTAATGTCGCAAATCGTTAATACTCTCCCTGTTTCTCCAGATAATATGTACTATGATAATCTTTTTCTTATGTATGTTCCGTTAACTGATACATACAGACTTATTAATTTTGATTATCTTATTTCAGATACGGTTGATTCAGTTGATGTTGTCTATTGTCATAGTAGTGTTAGTTATGATTATTATCCTACTTCTGATTCATGGACTCGTATCAGCCAGTATCTGGGTTCTGGTTATGTTTCATCATATATTATAGCTTCAACAGTTGATATATATGATTCTGACGGCTCGCTTTTATGTTCTGCTGTTGCAAAGGATTATTTTACCAATACTATTTCACTTGTATCTGATTCAATAACAGCAAGCACTTTTCTGACTGCTCTTGACGAAACTAAAACACTTCTTCCAATCCTTATTGTTGCTCTGGTTGCTGTCATTGCATTCCGCAAGTCTTGGCGATTTCTCAGGGGGTGCATCAGAGGTGCTTAAACGTATTTCAGTTATTCTTGCAAGTGCATTACTGTTGATTTCACTTATTGCTGTTCCTATTGATACATATGCTTATGTATCTGCTTCCGGTCTTTATGGTTTTAATATTTCCATTAATTCTTTTACAGCTTCTTCTGACGGCATATTTTTTGTACAGTCTTTTTACAAATCAACTTATGACCCGTCGATTATCAAGTCTCATGAGCTTCTTGATTTTTCAAAATTCACTTCTGGAACATGGCAGGGGAAAGACGTTTCAGAACTTGAATCCCAATATCTCTTTAATCAGGAAATTATTACATCTTCAATTTCTTCTGCTTATGTTCCTGAAGGAGACTATTTTGTATATTCT
>JAIDNR010000316.1 GCA_029063695.1 Ruminococcus sp. | reverse complement strand
CTCTTATTCAGGGCGTGTTTTCGTGCATGATTCGCAATTAAAGAGCAGCCTTAGCCTGATTGGCAATAGCTGTGAAACCTGCTGCATCGTTTATAGCAATTTCAGAAAGCATCTTTCTGTTAAGAGTGATACCAGCCTTTTTGCAGCCGTTCATGAATGTAGAATAGTTCATGCCATTGATTTTTGCAGCAGCGGAAATTCTTGTAATCCAAAGCTGTCTAAACTGTCTCTTTCTCTGTTTTCTTCCGATATAAGCATAGTTGCCTGACTTCATAACAGCCTGTTTAGCCATTTTGAAATGCTTACTCTTTGCACCCCAGTAGCCTTTAGCAAGCTTTAAAACTTTATTTCTTCTCTTACGAGTCATCATTGCACCTTTAACACGTGCCATAGTATTGTACCTCCGTTATCAGAATTGGAATAGGTTGATTTTACAGGTTCTCAGATTACATATAAGGAACGAGCTGCTTGATGGTAGGTGCATTTGCACTTCCAGCAACGCCTGAATTACGAGCGATTCTTTTACGCTTTGTATCTTTCTGAGTAAGTCTGTGTCTCTTATTTGTATGCTGATACTTAACCTTACCGCTTCCTGTAATCTTAAAACGCTTCTTTGCACCGGAATGAGTTTTAACCTTTACCTTTGCCATTGAATATTCCTCCTTATTTCAGAACAATTGTTCCTACTTATTCTTAGGGCTGACAAACATAACAATGCTGCGACCCTCCATTTTAGCCGGCTTGTCGACAGTACCTGCTGCGGAAACAGCCTCTTTGAAGCGGTCAAGCAGTTCCGAGCCGAGTTCCGGATGAGCAATTGCCCTTTTACGGAATCTTACAGAAACCTTGAGCTTATCGCCGCCCTGAAGGAACTTTACAGCCTGATTGACTTTTGTTTCAAAATCGTGTGTATCAATAGTAGAAAACATTCTTATTTCCTTGATTGAAACAACCTTCTGATTTTTTCTTGCTTCCTTTTCACGTTTAGCCTGTTCAAAGCAATACTTTCCATAGTCAAGAATACGGCATACAGGCGGTGTGGCCTGCGGAGCGATTTTAACTAAGTCGAGTTCTTTTTCATAAGCTAATTTCTGAGCTTCTTTGGCTGACATAACGCCAAGTTTTTTTCCCTCATCATCGATTACGAGAATTTCTTTATCTCGGATATCTTCGTTGATTTGCAGTTCCTGTTTGCTAATGTTCAAGCACCTCCGGTTAAAATATAAAACAAAAAATGAGTGCAGAAATTCCGCACTCAAACAATAGGTATCAATCAAATAAACTCAAAGATAATACACATATTGACCGTTTAAGCCGAGCCTGACGGTGAGAACGGGGAAGTTCTGCTTTGTTCACTTGAAACAGTATACACTATTTTGTTAAAAAAGTCAAGTGTTTTTTTTATTTTCAGCAATTTATACAATCAGCCTTCTAAAATTTCTTTGATTTTATCCCATATAGCAAAACGAACCTCATATTTTTTCGGGTGATACATTATATCAAGTTCGCTTTCACTGAAAAGTTCCTCAGCCGCTTTATCTTCCTCAACATCGCAGGCAGCAGGAATACACAGCGGCGGATACATAACGCACCACCAGTTTTTTCCCTGTGCAGAACCTATTTTCACTCTCAATGCACGGTATTCACCCGACGGCATTGTTATATCGCCGTAAACACGCTCATCAAATTCAACATCGGCAATTTCGGCAGTCACAGGCAGATTGCAGCCGTTTTCAATCAATATATTCTCCGCTGTATTCACAATTTCATCAAGATTTTCCCGTGCAATTTTTTCAGCAGATTCAAGTGAATCGGCATTTTCAAAAATATTGCTTTCAAGAAGTGCATCACGGACTTTCAGTTTCAATGACTGGTCATATTCGCTGTCTGATTCTGCAATAATATGAAGTCTGAGAACACTATTCCGGAGTCCTTCAAGTTTTCGTCCGTCACGGATAACCGCAGTAGCGTTTGTTATAAGTACTGACATAATAAGTCCCATTCCTAAAATTATTGATTTTTTCATTTTTATCACCTCGACTGTAAGAATTGGCAGTAACAGGAGTATTATTCATATTTTTCAGTAAAAAAATTCATGCATAAAACTTGAAATTCGACAGAAAATACCGTCGATTGATGA
>JAIDNR010000315.1 GCA_029063695.1 Ruminococcus sp. | reverse complement strand
GAATAGATATTATTCATCGCAAAATGATTTGATTGGTTATATGGGTTTATTTTTGGCTAAAATGACCCATAACAAGTCGAAGACTTTAAATAAAATCGTATTTTTGTATCGTTTTCAACTATGAGTAGATTTTCTTTTAGATATATATTGTGTAGGTGTTTCGTGTTGTGTTGTTTCTTGACAGTACAAGGGCAGAACATGCAGGATAGCCTTTTAATGCAACAGAAGAAACAGGGATTGATAAGTAGGGTAGTCAATTATTTTGCTAATGCTAATCAGGAACGACATGACAAGGCGTTTGATATATCTTTTATCGGGGGGCCTCATTACTCAAGTGAGAAAAAATTCGGGCTTGGACTTTTGGCTGCCGGAGTTTATTCAACTAACCGAAATGATTCACTCACTCCATTAAGCAACGTTTCGATATATGCCGATTTTTCCACCAGCGGTTTTTATTCGATAGGAATAAGAGGGACTTCACGCTTCAATCAAGATCGATTTAGAATTGACTATGACACATATTTTGAATCGATGCCGAGTAAATTCTGGGGTATAGGTTATCATAACGGCATAAATGATAAGAATGAAACCGATTATAAAAACCTGATGTCAGAACTTCAGATTGATGCACTTTTCTTACCAATGCAAAATCTCTATTTTGGACCTATGCTTGAAATGAGTTATGTCAAGGGTGTTTTGAAGGATAAAGACCGTAGTTATCTTTGGAACAACGAGGATATGCGCACATTCAATTACGGTATCGGCCTGATGGTAACATTTGATACACGGGATAATCTTACTGCTCCTAAAAGCGGCGTAAATCTCAGCTTAAAACAGCGCTACTATGGTAAATGGATGGGAAATTCCTATGCCTTTTCTTCGACCGAGTTAGTGGCGGCGTGGTATAAAGGGCTATGGAAAGATTGTACGATGGCTTTACAATATCATACAATGATTACTTACGGCAATACCCCGTGGGGAATTCTGGCAAGCATGGGAGTCAGTCGAAATATGAGAGGTTATTATGAAGGCCGCTATCGAGATAAAGGAGAGATGGACTTTACTGCCGAATTGCGTCAACGTGTTTATAAACGAATAGGGGTTGTTGCCTGGGGCGGCGTGGGAGAAGTTTTCCCCCGATTGAACGCTGTTAACATTCATGATTTGCTTCCTAATTATGGCGTAGGCCTGAGATGGGAGTTTAAGAAGAATGTAAATGTTAGATTCGACATGGGATTTGGTAAGAATCAATCGAGTTTTGTCTTCAATATTAATGAAGCCTTTTGATATGGAAAAGGTTTGAGGAGTGTTTTAAATGAAAATATTTGAATCGATATTAAAGAATCCGGCATGTCTGTTACTATCTATAGTGACACTTGCTGTTATCATTGTGCCTAATGTGATGCTTTGTGTAACAGAGCGAATGAATTGGTCGGAATGTGCTTCTAATATATTCTTACCTTTTGGGTTATACATGATTTTTCTGTCATTGTTTAAAAAGACGGGTTGGGGAATTTGGTTTTTGTTACCTGTGCTTGCGTTATGTGCATTTCAGATTGTGATTATCTTCCTTTATGGTGGTTCGATAATAGCTGTCGATATGTTTCTAAACGTTGTTACAACAAACGTGTCGGAAGCGACAGAGTTGTTGGGAAATTTGGGAACGGCAGTGATATTGGTCATAGTCCTTTATCTGCCGGTTTTGATATATGCAACGGTAACTATTGTAAGAAAAAAAACGCTTGATAAAAGATTGCGCCGAATTATGTTGACTGTTGGATGTTTTTTGGTTGTCATTTCGACAGTCTCAATAGGTATCTGCTATCTTAAAGTAAAGGAATATAACCTGTTTGAAGAAGTCTTCCCGGGAAACGTGATAAATAATATCAGGATAGCAGTGCTCCGAACTAAAGAAGTGAAAAAGTATCCCGAAACATCAGCAGGTTTTAAATATGGTGCATACTCTACTCATGATGATGAACGGGAAACATTTGTTCTGGTGATCGGTGAGACTTCGCGTGCCCGCAACTGGCAGCTTGGCGGTTATACAAGGGCAACTAATCCTAAGTTATCCCAGCGTGAGAATCTTGTATTTTACAGACGTGCGCTTAGTGAATCAAATACTACACATAAAAG
>JAIDNR010000314.1 GCA_029063695.1 Ruminococcus sp. | reverse complement strand
ACCAAATGATAATCGTGTCAGTGCTGACTGTTCTGAATACAGTAATTGCGAATCCGAATTTATTTGAATCAAACAGTGAAATCAGTGTGTATTCTCCGATTGCCGATGTGATTCGTAAGCAGAATGAAATTAATCAGATGATGGATTCTGCAAAGCCTGATTTTGACAGAATAAAATCAGAAATTTTCAGGCTTGCCGAAATGAAATATGACTGCTGTACTTACAATGAAAATCCGCAGAAAACAGCGGAAATCAAGGCTCTGCTTGAAAATAAAAAACAACTAAATACGCTCAATATTGGCTTATTAAAAAACTGTGTAAACAGGATTTGGATAAGCCATTTTTGTACCATAGAGGTCGGATTTATCAACGGCGTAACCATAAAAAACATCACAGAAAGGAATGAGAAAAATGCCCACAGCACCGAAGGTAACAATAATTCCTGCGAGAGTACAAACTGCGGAAAACAGGGATAAATATCATCAACTTCGTGTTGCGGCGTACTGCCGTGTAAGCACTGAACAGGAAGAACAGCAGAATTCATATCAGGTGCAGATTGCATACTACACAGATTTAATCAACAGAAAAAAGGAATGGACGCTCGCCGGAATTTTCGCTGACGAAGGAATTTCAGGCACTCAGACGAAAAAACGTACAGAGTTTAACCGCATGATTAGGATGTGCAAGAACAAAAAAATCGACCTTGTAATAACTAAGTCGATATCGAGATTTGCTCGGAATACCGTGGATTGTCTTGAATATGTAAGACAGCTGAAAGACCTTGGAATCGGAGTAATCTTTGAAAAAGAGAACATAAATACGCTGACGATGACATCGGAATTTATGATTGCACTTTATGGTTCATTCGCTCAGGCAGAGAGTGAATCAATTTCAAAAAACGTTTCGTGGGGCAAGGAAAAAGCATATCGTGAGGGCAAGGTTGCATTTCAGTACAAGTATCTGCTCGGCTACAAAAAAGGTGCAGACGGCAAGCCCGAAATTGTTCCTGAAGAAGCTGAAATAGTAAGGCTGATTTACAAGCTGTTTCTTGATGGGTACAGTATGAGAAATATCAAAAAATTCCTTGAGTGTAAAGGATTTTTGACATCACAGGGCAAGAAAATCTGGAATGAATCGCTTATAAGCAGTATTTTGAAAAATGAAAAATATGTCGGAGATGCACTGATGCAAAAGACGTATACGCTTGATTGTATTACTCATAAAGTTGTGAAAAATAAGGGCGAACGTCCCATGTTCCTTGTGACCGACCACCACGATCCGATAATTGACCGTGATACATATAATCGTATTCAGCAGGAGCTTGCAAGGCGGACTTCCAAGCGTAAAGTATCTGATAAAACTACGACGGAGCAAGGCAGATATTCAAGCAAATATGCTCTTACAGAATTACTTATCTGCGGAAAATGCGGTACTCCATATCGCAGAGCTACTTGGATAGTGAGAGGAAAAAAGCAAATCGTCTGGCGTTGTATCAGCCGTTTGGAACACGGTAAAAAATACTGTCCCGATTCGCCGACAATTAAAGAAGAAAGCCTGCATAAAGGCATAATTCGAGCAATAAATAATTACTATTCCTGTCGTGATGACATTGCGAAGATTCTGAAAGCGAATATCGGAACTGTGCTTGAATGTCAGGGTCAGGAAGAGATTCTGGTGACCGAAAAACGTCTGAAAGAAATTGACAATGCGAGAAATGATTTGGTAATTATGATAGCTTCTGGTGGCTGTGACGAGGACAAGCTTGACAGTGAATTTGCGAAGCTGTATCAGGAGGAACAGCAGTTGAGTGAACGACTTGAAACTTTGAAATCACAGAATAAAACTTCCGCCGAAACTCAGGCAAAACTTGATAAAATCATGGACATGATTGAGCATGAAAAATTCGAGCTGGAAACGTTCGATAATGTGCTTATCCGTAAGTTGATTGAGTGCATAAAAGTACTTAGCAAGACAGAAATACTGGTGATTTTCAAGGGCGGTTACGAAGTTAAAGTTGAAATCGAATAATACAAAAAATGACTTGCAGAATGTTCTGTAAGTCATTTTTATTGGTGGTGATGAAATAAAATGTCAGGAAATTTTGAGGGAATAAAAACGCAAAAGTTTGGGGTTGAAATCGAGTGTACAGGTTTAACTAGAGAAGATGCGGCAGAAGCTGTAGCAAAGGTTTTGGGTGGTTCGCCAGACTATTTCGGTGGCAGTTACGATCGATATGATGTTTATGATAGTCATGACAGGCGGTGGAAAATCATGTCCGACGCAAGCATTCGATGTACAACAAAGGACGGTACTCCGGCTTCCAAAAAATATTCTGTGGAGCTTGTGACTCCCATTTTGGAATATGAAGATATGTCTTTGCTTCAGGAGGTTTTGCGTTCTGTTCGGCGAAGCGGCGGTGTTTGCAATGAGTCAACCGGAATCCATATTCACATCGATTTTGAGCCTTACGACGCACAAAAACTTCGGAATCTGGTGAATATTTTTGCGAGCAAGGAGGATATGCTGTATCAGGCTTTGCAGGTGAATGAAAATCGTGAAAGCACTTACTGTAAAAAAGTTGATAAGCATTTTGTTGAGGAACTGAACAGAAAAAAGCCAAAGGATTTGCAGACGATAAAACGGCTGTGGTACGGCGATGACTATGAATATCACTCGCATTATGACTCGTCACGGTATCGATGTTTAAATTTACATCCGGTTTTCACTGACAATAATATCGAGATAAGGGCATTCAACAGTAGCTTGAATGCAGGAGTGCTGAGAGCC
Source organism: Ruminococcus sp. (assembly GCA_029063695.1). Lineage (GTDB taxonomy): Bacteria > Bacillota > Clostridia > Oscillospirales > Ruminococcaceae > Ruminococcus. The sequence goes on along the minus strand of JAIDNR010000314.1, from coordinate 228 downwards.
TATATTTCGCTTGTTCTGGCGGTCAGCAATCAGGCTTTGACTCAGAAATCGGCAAGTCCAAGAGTGACGCAAAGTGAAAATCCTCGGTACACTTTCCGCTGCTGGTTGATTCGTATTGGACTGAATGGTGACGAATTCAAAAATTGCCGAAAACATCTTCTTTCACATCTTGAGGGCAATATCGCTTGGCTGCACCCCGAAGATGCGATAAAACAGCGTGAACGGTTA
>JAIDNR010000313.1 GCA_029063695.1 Ruminococcus sp. | reverse complement strand
GTACACAGCCAAACCGAAATAAATATCCTTTTCTATTATATCATAATCATCTGGAAAATTCAACTGTTTTATTAAAAAAGATGTACGAAAAAACAGTTGATAAATTTAATTTTTTCTGAATTGTAATAATTTGCTGAAAATCTATTGACATATCTGTGAAATAAGTGTATAATAAAGATGTTGTATTTATTGCAAAAAATTGCTTTGGGCAGTAATTGCAGCTTGTTTTAAATCATTTCGGCTTTTGAAGATACATATTATGCCGATGATATATCAACCTACGGACGTATTTAGTCCAGTGTTTCAGAAAGCTCAGGAGTATGGCTTTCTGTCAATATATATTAAATGAATAAAATGATGCGGCATTTACCGCCTATGCAATAAGTTGATTTTTATGATACAAACTCAAATTGCAAAAGGAGGTAATGCACTGTATGGACCCTATTATTGTTGTTATTTTTGTTATTGTCGCACTTGCGGTAGGATTAGGCATCGGCTGGGCAGTTGCTTATAAAAAAGGTGTTGCTGCCGGAATTGAACAGCGTAAGCATGAAGCAGAAGCCGCTTTCGGCTCGGCTGAACAGCAGGCAAAGCGTATTATTGATGATGCCGAGAGAGAGGCAGACAATAAAAGAAAAAGTGCTTTGATTGAGGCTAAGGACGAAATCCATAAGCTTCGTTCAGATGCAGACAAGGAAATTAAGGACCGCAGAGCAGAGCTGTCACGTCAGGAGAGACGTATGCAGCAGAAGGAGGAAAATCTCGACAAGAAAACTGATAATCTGGAGAAAAAAGAAGATGCTCTCAATCAGAAAATCAAGAGTGCGGAAGAAAAGCTCAAAGAGGCTGAACAGATTAAGAAATCCGAAATGGACGTTCTTGAGAGAATTTCCGAATTTACAAAAGAACAGGCTCAGGAATATATCCTCTCAAAACTTGAGGACGACCTGATTCATGAAAAGGCTGTCAAAATTTCAGCCTATGAACAGCAGCTTAAAGACGAATGTAACGAAAGGGCAAGAAATCATATTTCCCTTGCAATTGCCAAAGTTGCAGCAGACCAGGTTTCAGAGGCGGCAGTTTCTGTTGTTCCTCTGCCAAATGACGAAATGAAAGGTCGTATCATCGGACGTGAGGGTCGCAACATAAGAACACTTGAAACTCTTACGGGTGTTGACCTTATTATTGATGATACTCCCGAAGCTATTACGCTTTCATGTTTTGACCAGATTCGCCGTGAAGTTGCAAGAATTGCACTTGAAAAGCTTATTGCTGACGGACGTATACACCCGACAAGAATTGAAGAAATGGTAGACAAAGCTCGCCGTGAGGTTGAATACCGTATCAAGCAGGAGGGTGAACGTGCTGTAATTGAAACAAATGTTCACGGTCTTAATCATGAGCTTATAAAACTTCTCGGAAGATTGAAATTCCGTACAAGCTACAGACAGAATGTCCTTGACCATTCTATTGAAGTTGCAAAGCTCAGCGGAGTTCTTGCTTCCGAACTCGGTGTAGATGCCAATGTTGCAAGACGTGCAGGACTTCTTCACGATATCGGCAAGGCTTTGACTGCTGAAATTGAGGGTTCTCATGTTCAGATAGGTGTTGACGTGTGCAAGAAGTATAACGAAAATTCAGCAGTTATTCATGCTGTTGAAGCTCATCATAATGATGTTGAACCGAAAACGGTTATTGCCTGTATTGTTCAGGCTGCTGATGCTATATCAGCAGCAAGACCTGCTGCAAGAAGCGAAAATTATGAAAGTTATATCAAGCGTCTTCAGAAACTTGAGGAAATATGCAAGTCTTATGACGGTGTTGAAAAATGTTTCGCTGTTCAGGCAGGCAGAGAAGTCAGAATTATGGTTGTTCCGGAAGTTATCAATGATGAGAAAATGGTGCTTGTTGCAAGACAGATTGCACAGCAGATTGAAACTGAAATGGATTATCCCGGACAGATTAAGGTCAACCTTATCCGTGAAAGCAGAGTTACTGACTACGCTAAGTAAGCGGTGTACTGCGGACGTTGTTCGTCCGCAGTTTTTTTATAAAGGAGGATTATTATGAATAAATTTTTCAGGCATATTGCTATAACTGCTGTTTCGTTTGCTGCTGTTTCTGCCAGTTTAATTTCCGCAAGTGCTTTTGCAGAATGGAAGCAAATCGGCTTTCTGGGAGATCTCAATGGTGACAACAAAATTACAGTTGCAGATGCTGTAATCATGACGAAGCATCTTCTTGATGAAAGTACTCTTACATCAGCGAACGGATATGACGTTAAAGGAAAATATATAGGTATAAACGGAGGTGATGGATTTCTTGCGAAAAAATTCCTTGAAACGGCTGACCTGAATCAGGACGGCAGAGTTGATGTATATGATATGATTATACTTCGACAGCATATTATATCACAGTCGGGCTTTGCTGTATGGGAATGGACTGATGAATCAACAACAACTTCTGCTTCACCCACAACAACGTCATCTTCAACAACTACTACTGCAACGTCTGAAGGATTTATAAATCCGCCTATATATGATTTATATGGTTCTCTGCCGTCACAGAACGACGCAAAATCCATCATTTTCTATGTTGATTTTCCTGACTGCAAATACAGCTACAGTCCGACAACAGAGCAGATTGAAAATATTGCATTCGGTGCGGAAAATGAAAGTGATAAGAATTATCCTTTTGAAAGCATGAGTGCATTTTACAGCCGTTCTTCCAAAGGTGCAATGAAGCTCAGCGGCAAGGCTTATACTTATACCGCAAAAAACAACAAGTCTTACTATGAAGGTAATGTATGGCACATTTCACTTATTGATGAAATAATTGATGAATTTGATGCAGTTATTGATTTTTCACAGTTCGACGGGGACAATGATAAAGTGATAGACAGTATTCTGATAAGTGTTCCTGAATCGGCAGGCGATGAAAACTGGTGGGCATCGGCAGGAGCTTTCGGTGGCGAATCCAAAAACAGAGTGGACGGAATGGATATAGGTCATGTTATTGTCGGCAATGCCGAAATCAAATCAGCAGATAATTATGCAAATTTCAACAGTTCTTATCTGCATGAAATGGGTCACTGCATGGGTCTGCCCGACTATTATCTGTATGGTGTTGAAGATTTTCAGGGTATGCACGGTTCAGCAGGCTTTGAACTCATGGACGATGCAAACTGTGATTTCGGTGCTGTATCTAAATTAATGCTGGGCTGGTATAAATCCGGACAGATACAGGTATATGATAAAAATTCGGGAAACAAGACATTTACGCTGAATGAATCTTCACTTGACAATTCAAACTGTCTTATTATTCCATGCGGTGAACTTGATGAAAATTATTATTCTGAGTTTTTCGTGCTTGAATATGCAGGTATGAGAAAAAATAACAGCAATCTTTCAGATGAATGGTGGAGAGCTACTGGCGAAGGTGTCCGTGTATATCATGTAAGTGCTGAGATTACGGGAGATTTATGGTATAATACATTTACTTATTCAAGCGGAAACGATGAGGCAACAAACTATAATAACGGCAGACGTTTTATAAGACTTGTCGGAGAGGGTACAGATAATACTCATAATTACTACAGTACAGGCGATACGATTGACAGTTCAATACCTGAATTTAACTGGTATGACGCAAGCGGCAATATGACTATTGACCCTGAAATCACAATAAAAATCGGTGAAATAGGTACTGATACCTGCACAGTTATTGTAAATAAGAAGTAAAAATATAATATGAGAAAGGATTAAATATGGCAAAACAGCTATTCAATTCGTCGGAAAAGTCAAACTTTATACTTAATCTGACGGAAGAAAAATATTCAAAATTTGCTTCATTCGGATTGATTACAGCCTGCTTTGCAACATCAATCATGACAGCCGTTCCTGTAATCACAGGTAAGCAGATGTATGCACTTTCAGCCGTCGGACTTGCTGTTGCAGGAGTAATATGCATGATTACCGCACTTATCGGTGCAATGAAGAAGTACATCGACAAAAGAACACTCGTTCCGGTCTGTACATTCGGGTTTATGCTCCTTTGGGGAATTATTTCAACGCTTGTTTCAGATGATTTGAATATAGCATTCTACGGATATACAGGTAGGGGAGAGGGCTTGCTCGCAATTATATTCTACGCCTGTTTTTTCTTTACTGCACTTTCTGTAAAGCGTGAAAAGACTGTAACAACGCTTATCGGCGGAATTATCGGAGCAGGTCTGCTTAATTCGGTTTTCGCCATGATACAGGTATTTACGGGAAAATTAAGCAATTACCGCATGATTTCTATGGAGATACAGGCAAATGCAGCTTCAGGACTTGCACAGTCGCCGCTGTTTCTTGCAATGCTCCTAACGCTTTCACTTACAGCGGCATTAATTGGATTTGTATTCTTTAAGAAGAAATCGGGAAAGATATTCTGTATTATATCAGCGTGTATATTTGCATTCGTCATGATGTTCACATATTCGCTTATCGGAATATGCGGAGCTGTTTTTGCTGTGATTTCTGCTGTTACAGCGGTTATTGTTATGAAAGCTCCTAAAATCAATCTGCTTTCAGTACTGTCTGTGATAATTCCTGCAGCACTGGCTGTAATTCTCGTTCAGTGCGGACTTATCGGCAATCTTACACAATACAGGCTATATGATGGCAGGATACTGTGGTTTGCTGATTCATATTACAGAATTTCGGCAAGTGGTAATTACAATTCCGATGTTGTGGATATAGATGATACTTTTGACGTTTATTATCATCTCAACCGTAAGGCTGTTAGAATAGCGGAATCAAATGCACTGTTCGGAACAGGTCCTGAACAACTTGTATTTCCTCAGCTCTATACTTTCGGCTCGGCAGGGGAAAACGGCGAAATGAGTGATATAATAGCCGAAAATAAGGGTACATTTGATAAGGTATACAACGAATATATCTATACTGCGGCAACCCGTGGCATACCGTCCGCTGTTGCACTTGTTGTACTTCTTGTTTCGATACTTGTTATTGGCTTCCGAAAATTCAGCAAAAACAGAAAATGGCAGTCCTTGTGTATGCTTATACTGGCATCAGGCGGAGTTCTGCTGTTCCTGATAGGTTGCAGTAATATCTGTTATTCCGCAGTTTTCTGGACTGTAGCAGGTCTTTGCTGTGCCGATACAAAAGAAAAACAATCATAAAAATAAACCGCATACAGGATTAATTCTGTATGCGGTCTGCTTTTTTACTTGATATTCCAGATGTTTTCAGCATAATTTAATTTTAGTTTAAACTTACCTTAAATCTTTCTTAAACCTGTTGAATTATAAAAAAACGTATAGTATAATTAAGTAATCAACAGGAAGGAACGTTTTATATGGAAAATTTAATTATAACAGTATATGAATTTTCAGTATCATTTATTCCATTTATTATAACTATGATATTCTTTCATTATTTACGTAAAAAACATGATATATATGTTTCCAACGCATATTAT
>JAIDNR010000312.1 GCA_029063695.1 Ruminococcus sp. | reverse complement strand
GAAGTGATATGCTCATGATTTTCGAGACGTGGAACAGGTTTGAGGAAATTTTGCAGGAAACTACTCTTGCCGTTGTATCACGAAAAGACGGCGACAGGGAATCACTTGAAAAAAAAGCAGAAGAAATGCGTGAATTCGGGAAGATTATTATATGTCATGCCGAACCGCTTGAAATTTCCTCTACAGAAATAAGAAAAAAAATTGTAAAAAATGAGAAATTCTCTTGCTATCTTGATAAAAATGTAGTACAATATATTACATCGAATAATTTATATAAATGATGAGGTGAGTATTTTGTTTTACAATACTGACGAAAAAAAGAAATATCTGAAAGAAAATCTTTCGCCGAAAAGGTATCAGCATTCTTTGAATGTTGCAGCGGAATGCCGTAAACTTGCCGAAAAATACGGTGAAGACACTGATAAGGCTTATTTTGCTGGACTTTTGCATGATGTATGCAAGGAGCTTTCAGGTGAAGAACAGAAAAGACTTGTACTTGAAAGCGGTTTTGCCGTATGTCGTGAGGAACTTGAAACACGTTCCCTATGGCACGCTGTTGCAGGTGCATATTTTGTGAAAACCGCTTTCGGAGTTGAGGATATTGATATAATAAACTCAATCCGATTTCATACAGTCGGCAGGGCAGGAATGACAAGACTTGAGGAAATTGTTTATCTCGGAGACCTTGTTTCTGCTGACAGAACATATAAAGACGTTGAGAAAATGCGTAAATTTGTGTACAGCGATGTTAATGAGGCTATGTTGGAAGCATTCAGGTTTTCAATAAAGAACGTTGTAAAAAAAAATGCTATGCTTCCTGTATGTACTGTCGAGGGCTATAATTTCTATGCACGATTGCTGAACGGTGAAAAAAAGAAATGAATATGATTCTATGACAGAACGAAAAGAGGATTCAAAATGATAAATAATGAATATAATTCATCAGGCAGCGACAGTAAGCCGAAGCCGCAACCTAAACCGCTGAAACCGCTTGTCAGGTCTAATAAAAATGTGAACAGTGAACATCATACCAAACCACAGCAGACCATTTCGGAAAATAAAAAAATCGGGAAAAAAAAGAACATCTTTTCTTTCAAGGATTTACTGATTAAAATTCTTGCTGTTGCATCATCTGTAATTATAATTTTTGCTCTTGTGATTAATATGCCGATTGTGGTTGATACTGAAAACGGCGGTAATATTTCCTTGCTTAATCTTTTAAAGAATCAGAAGCCTGCCGCAAAAGAGGGTGAACTGAACAAGAATGATATAATTCAGAATCTTAATATAGATAATGATGCTGTACCCGAAGATTTTGATGATGGTCTTGACCTGCCGCAACTTGTAGAGGGACAGTACAGCGTACTTTTCCTCGGTTTTGAGCCTGATGAGTACAACACTGATATTATGTGGATTTTTCAGTTTGATATTGGTCACGGCGGACTGAATATATTACAGATTCCACGTGATACCTGTCTGCCCGACTATACATCATCTGTTACAAAAAAATTCAACAGTATCTATACAATGGGTAATCCTGAGGTACAGCCGCCTATTCAGCGTGTTGTAAATGCAGTTCAGGAGAATTTCGGTATTCCGATTGATGCTTATGTCACAACAACCTGCGATGATATTGTTGATATTATTGATATTATAGGCGGTGTGCCTATTCACATTGACAATGAAATTGTATTTGAGCCTGATAAGATAATTCCTGAGGGTGATGTTGTACTTGACGGCAATCAGTCCGTATGGTTTATACGTTTCCGCCGTGAGTGGGTACAGGGCGACATAGGACGTATGCAGAATCAGCGTCGTTTCATGGCGGCGGCTATGGGTAAACTCTCAAATATCATTGAGAACGAGGGAAGGCTTAAACTTTACAGCTATATCAAAGAAATATATGACAATGATTTGCTGTATACCGACCTTTCAATCGGAGATATGAGTAAGATTGCAGATTTTGCATCTACCATATCAATGGAAAAAGCACAGGTGAATATGGTTCCTGGTGAAGATGCTGTTTTCTATGCTGTGGACGGAAATGCTTATTCCGTTTATTCGGTTCACAAGCAGGAGACAATTGACCTGCTTAACGAATATTACAGACCTTATCAGCGGAAAATGACAGAATCTGATACATCTATTGTTGAGCTTATAACAGAACATCAGTATGAAACTTATGACGATATGGGAGCAAGTCTTGATGATATAGAGAAATCAACCGAACCCGTCAGAGACCCGAGTGTAATACCATATCAGAAAAGACCATAAAGAAAGGAAAATTTTTTATGACTGAACAGCAGAAATTAGAACTTATTATTAAAACTCTTGACAGCAAGAGAGGCGAAGATATTCAGGCACTCAAAATTTCAGACCTGACTATTCTTGCGGATTACTTTGTAATCGTAAACGGCACAAGCAATACCCATACACGTACTCTTGCAGATGAAGTTGAATTTCAGCTCTCACAGCATGGCATTGAGCCTAATAGACGTGAGGCTGATACGGGAAATACTTGGATTATCCTTGATTACGGCGATATTATTGTCCATGCATTTTACAAGGAGACAAGGGATTTCTATAAATTGGAGGGTCTCTGGGCAGATGGTGAGCAGATTGATATAGGCAGTCTGCTTGTGAAGGAGTGATTTTATGCGAACAAATAATATACAGGGCAGAAAATTCGTCGTTATAATTGGCATTTACCTGATTGCGAAAGCTGTTCTGAATATGTTTCTGGGCGGATTCAATATTTTCAATATTGTTGCTGATTTGATTGTCCCTGTGATTTGTTTTGTTGCGATGTACAGCGGACTTGAATACCTGAATATTGCCGTTGCTGTTATTATCGGACTTCCTGTACTGAGAAATATGCTGTATAATATCACACATCTTCCGTCATCGCTTATATATCTTATAGAAGCGGTAATTGATACAGGAGCGATAATCATGCTTGTTGTACAGAAAGACATAAAAGAGCATTTTACTAACAAATGGAGCGAAATTTCATCGCTTTTTAAATAATTTTACAAAGGAATGATAAAAATGAGCAGATACGATTTTAAGTCTGTGGAATCAAAATGGCAGAAGTTCTGGGAAGAACATGATACTTTCAAGGCTTCTGACGATTACAGTAAAAAGAAATTTTATGCACTTGTTGAATTTCCGTATCCGTCGGGTCATGGTATGCATGTAGGTCACATCAAGGCTTATTCGGGTCTTGAAGTTGTAAGCCGTAAACGCCGCATGGAAGGATATAATGTACTTTTCCCTATCGGATTCGATGCCTATGGTCTCCCGACTGAAAATACCGCTATCAAGGAAAATATTCACCCTCGTGTTGTTACAGACAGAAATATTGAGAAATTCACTCAGCAGCTTAAAACTGTTGGATTTTCTTTTGACTGGTCACGTGTAATTGATACGACAGAAGAGGGATATTATAAGTGGACACAGTGGATTTTCCTGAAAATGTTTGAAAATGGACTTGTGTTCCGTGATAAAACACAGGTAAACTACTGTCCGAGCTGTAAAGTTGTGCTTTCAAATGAAGATTCACAGGGCGGTAAATGCGATATATGTCACAGTGACATTATTCAGAAAACAAAAGAAGTATGGTATCTCAGAATAACCGAATATGCAGACAAGCTTTTGCAGGGTCTTGATGGTGTTGACTATCTCCCTAATGTAAGACTTCAGCAGGAAAACTGGATTGGCAAATCCACAGGTGCATTTGTCAACTTTAGAATAAAGGAGCAGGACGAACAGCTCCGTATATATACAACACGTCCCGATACGCTTTATGGCGTTACTTTCATGGTAATCGCTCCCGAACACCCGATTATTCAGAAATACAGGGACTCAATTGCAAATATTCAGGCTCTTGATGATTACAAAACAGAATGTGCAAAGAAAAGTGAATTTGAAAGAACTCAGCTTGTCAAGGATAAGACAGGTGTAAAAATAGAGGGACTTACTGCAATCAATCCGATTACGGGCAAGGAAATTCCCATTTATATTTCAGACTATGTAATGATGGGATACGGCACAGGTGCTATCATGGCTGTACCTGCTCATGATACAAGAGACTATGACTTTGCAAAGAAGTTCGGCATTGATATTATTGAAGTAATCAAGGGCGGAGATATATCCAAGGAAGCTTATACAGGTGAGGGCGAACTTGTGAACTCAGGTGAACTCAATGGCATAAGCAATAAGAAAGATGCTATTGAAAAGGCTCTTGAAATACTTGAAAAGCTCGGCTGCGGTGAAAAAGGTGTGCAGTTCAAGATGAAAGACTGGGCATTCAACCGTCAGCGTTACTGGGGTGAGCCTATTCCGATTGTACACTGCGATACCTGCGGAATGGTTGCTGTTCCATATGATGAACTTCCGCTCAGACTTCCCGAAGTAGAAAATTTTGAACCTGGTACGGACGGCGAAAGTCCTCTTGCTAAAATTGACAGCTTTGTTAAATGCAAATGTCCGAAATGCGGCAAAGATGCTCGCCGTGAGACTGATACAATGCCCCAGTGGGCAGGTTCTTCATGGTACTTCCTCCGCTATTGTGATCCGAAGAACAGCGATGAATTTGCGTCTCAGGAAGCATTGAAGTACTGGCTTCCCGTTGATTGGTATAATGGAGGTATGGAACACGTTACACGTCACATGATTTATTCACGTTTCTGGCATAAGTTCCTCTATGATTTGGGTCTTGTTCCGACTTCTGAACCATATGCAAAGAGAACCGCACAGGGTCTTATACTCGGACCTGATGGCGAAAAGATGTCTAAGACACGTGGAAATGTAGTTGACCCAAATGATGTTGTTGAGGAATACGGTGCAGATGTTCTCCGTCTTTATACTCTCTTTATGGGCGACTATGAAAAAGCTGCTCCATGGAGTGAATCGAGTATCAAGGGCTGTAAGAGATTTATTGACAGGGTATGGTGCTTGCAGGATATTCTTATTGACAGCGATGAATACAGTGATAAGCTGAAATCATTTTTCCATAAGACTATCAAGAAAGTAACAGATGATATAGAATCAATGAAGTTTAATACAGCTATTGCTGCTATGATGACTTTGATTAATGAGATTTACAATGCAGGCAGTATCACAAAGGCTGAACTCGGTGCATTTGCAATTATGCTCTATCCGTTCGCTCCGCATATTTCAGAGGAAATCTACAGCGTGAATTTCGGTAAGGTACTCAGCGAGCAGAAGTGGATTACTTATGACGAATCGCTCTGCAAAGATGATACTATTGAAATTGTTGTTCAGGTTAACGGCAAACTCAAGGCTAAACTTAATATTGCCGTCGATTCCGATAAGGATTCCGTTATCGCTCTTGCTCTCAATGATGCTAAAGTGAAAGAGTCTGTTGACGGAAAAAATATAATAAAACAGATATATGTACCAAATAAACTTGTTAATATTGTTGCAAAATAACGAATTTTTCCTGAGAACGAAAAAAATCTTGACATAACGGAATAT
>JAIDNR010000311.1 GCA_029063695.1 Ruminococcus sp. | reverse complement strand
GGAGGTCTTATTTTTCTACCCATAGCTAAAGCTTTTTTGAACCCCCAGTAAAACTGGGGGTTTTCGTTGCACAAAAAGAGAGCCGGACTTATTGTCCGGCTCTCACAAATCATGTCCATACTCAAATCATATATTCAATCTGTTCTTCATGCTTCATATTGAACAAGTCGAAAATTTTATCACGAACCTGTAGAAAATCGCTGGCGGTACGTTCTCTGTGTCCTTTCAGCGGCACAGTCACAACGCTCTTGATTTTTCCGGGGTTCGGCGTCATTATCACAATTCTGTCTGCAAGGAATACTGCTTCTTCAATATCATGAGTTACAAAAATAATTGTTTTCTGCTCCTGCTTGGAAATTGACAGAATATCATCCTGCAATTTCATACGGGTAATGGCATCAAGTGCACCGAACGGTTCATCCATGAAAATAATATCAGGGTCTACAGCAAGTGCTCTCGCAATAGAAACACGCTGCTGCATACCGCCGGAAAGCTGTCGGGGATGTGACTTTTTAAACTCCGACAAACCAACCAGTTCAATATACTTGTCTGCAATCTGATGTCGTTCCGCTTTGGACAGTTTCTTGGGTTCTAATCCGAGTTCAACGTTCTTTTGTACTGTCCGCCACGGCAGTAAGCCGTAATTCTGGAAAATCGTTACATTCCGTACAGACGGCGATTTGACTTCTTTTCCCTCGATTTTCACACTACCCGATGTCACCGAAGAAAATCCTGCAATCGCATTTAGCAGCGTACTTTTACCGCAGCCCGAAGGTCCCAGCAGACAGATAAATTCTCCCTTTTCAATGGACAGCGAAACGTCCGTGAATGCAGTAAATTCCTTGTCGTTCTGTAAAAAAGTTTTTTCAGCGTTTTCTACTTCAATGTACATCAGTCTGCACCTCACCATGCTTTCATGATTCGATTTTCAGCAGCTTTCAATAGAGTGTCAAGGAGCAGTCCTATAAGTCCGATGACGATAATGTCTGCAAACAGAATATCCGCACGCAGATTATTTCTGGCATCGATAACCAGATACCCCAGTCCCGACTGTGCACCGACCATCTCTCCGGCTACAAGAAATACCCATGCTGTACCCAGTGCCAGATGTATTCCGTTTGCTATCTGCGGAAATGCCGCCGGAAAAATAACTTTCCACATTATCTGCGGCTGACGTATGCCGAAGTTCTCAGAGACTTTCAGGTAAATCGGGTCAATACCACCAACTGCCGAAACGGTAGACAGCAGAACCGGAAAGAACGCCGCAATAAAGATGATTACAATTGCAGGAATATCGCCTATTCCGAACCATAATACAATAAACGGCATCCAAGCCATGGGTGAAATCGGTCTGAGCAGCTGCACTGCCGGATTGATGTACTGAAAGACTTTAGGCATTCTTCCGAGAACAAGTCCGAGCAGAACAGCAATAATTACAGAACTCACATAGCCAGCAGCAAAGCGATACATACTTGCTCCTATGTGCGTGAACAGTATGCCGTTTGAAATCATTTCAGTCAACGCATTGAATGCCTGCAACGGTGACGGAAACAGTGCCGCATTCACATCGCTGATACAGAACACAAGCTGCCAGACTACCAGTAGCAGTGCCAGAGAAACCACAATGTTTTTTAAAGAGAGTAACTTCTTCACTTTGCATCATCTCGCTCTCTACTCAAAGTCATTCTTCACAAAGTCTGCATAGGACGGTGGATTTTCAGACAGTCCGTATGCCTTTACCTTTTCTGTCAATGTGCTGTAGTTCTCCTCTGTGATTTCCAAATCATCATAAGAAATCCACTGCAAAGACAGTTCCAGAACATCTTCGTCCTGATTCAGGTACTTTGTGGCTGTTTCCATTGCCTGTTCTTTTGTAAGATTCTGTCCTGCCTGTTTGTAGCTCTTGACAAAGGTCTTGGCGTCCTCACTGTGGTTTTCGATAAACGTATCCGTCAGCACCAATCCACAGCAGAGAGAATCCTCCCACAGCTCCTCCGAAGTAAAGAGTACCTTGCCTGCACCCAGTGAAACCGCTTTTGCACCAAATGGTTCAGCCACACAGTAACCGTCAATCTGTCCGCCGGCAAGTGCAGACGGCATTTCTGTCGGTGCAAGTTCGGTAACGTTTATATCGTCAATTGTCAATCCAGCTGTTGCAAGAGCGTCATTCAGCAGAATATTATGTGACGACTGTCTGTGCGGTATTGCAATTGTCTTGCCTTTCAAGTCCTCCGCAGAGGTAATGTCCGAAGAGGTAATGATAACATTACCGTCCTTATGTCCAAGAGCAACTGCCTTAATACCTATCCCCTGCTCCTTTGACTTCATGGCAAGCTCTATCAGTACCGAAGCACCGTCAACACGCCCCGAATTTAAAGCGTCCGTCAATTCAGTCCACGAGCCATATTTTACAAGCTCAACCTGTAAGCCCGTCTGTGCTGCCAGTTCATCTGCCGTTTCCAGTACGGCAAGAGAATGAGTAATTGGCAGATAAGCGATTTTTATTGTGTTGGAATCATCAGATTTTTTACCGCAGGCTGTTAGTGAAAATGCAAGTACACCTGCCGTAAGAACTGAAATTATTTTTTTCATGTATATCAACTCTCTCTTTTATATGCGAATCAGTCCCAGCCAAGAGCTTTTCTTTTGGCTTTTATATCCTCAACTATTTTATTGCCAAGTGCTACAGGGTCGGTATCAACGTGCATTACAGAACCAAGCAACTCCCTTGTACCGTCTTTCAGAAATTCAATTACATTCTGTGAACCATAAATCTGTGCCTCAACACAGTGATAGGAGTTAATGCCCATTAAGCGAAATCCTAACGCTGCGTCTATCCCCTTTTCGTTACCCCATTCCGGAGAAGTGAACGCAAAGGGCATTTCATAAAGATTTTTTCCGAGAACGTTTGCAATTCCTGCAAATATTCCCGATGAACGTGTGTTATCAATACATTCTCCGACGTGCCATACAGGCGGTAAATCAGGAGTTAAAAATTCCCTGAGACTTTCGCCTGTCTTATCCAAAGCGGAAGTGTTACAGTAACCGAGTTTCATTAACGGGAACGATGCACAGCCATTTGACAGAATAAGGACGTTATTTTTTAACAGTACGTCCGCAACGTCAACAATAGCCTTTTCGTACAGTACTTTGGGATTGTTACAGCCTACCATATTTACAATACCAAGAATTTTTCCTGATTTCAGAGCATCGGCAAGCGGTTTCATGCTTCCGAAACGTTTATGTACATATTCAACGGAAAATCCTACTTCTGCTTCAACCTCATACGGCGGAATGTATACAGGTATTCCCTTACGCTGCTCAAAACTTTCAATAGCACGTGTTACTATTTTTTCGGCAAGGGCTTTTGTTTCAGATATATTTGAATGGTGGTGGTCGTATTCGTAACGTTCCGCACCCGGAAGCCTTGCGGAATCGCTTGTTGTGACAACGGTCGTCTTAAAGCACTTTGCGACTTCCATTATAGACGGGAAAACGTCCTGAACGTCCGCAACCCATAAATCCAATGCACCCGTGCCGAGAACAAGTTCAGCAGAAACAGCGTTTGATAACGGAATAACTCCACCGTAACGATACATTGCGGCAAGTCCTGAACAGCATATTCCGTAAAAACGTATACCCTTAGCACCTTTGGACTTTGCAAGCTCTATGAATTTTTCTTCCTGTCCAGTTTTTACAATTTGACTTACAAGTGTGGGCAGATGTCCGTGAACCGCAATATTTACATAGCCTTTTTTCAAAGCACCGATATTTACTTTTGATGTTACACGGTCGCCTACGCCAAACAGACTATCCGTTGCGATATTTGCACCGACAACGCCTGAAAATGTAAACGCAAGTCCGCATCTCAGGAACTGCTGCATGATACTTTTCCAGTCGCCGTCAATCGCACAGCCCGTTTTGTGATATGCCTCAAATACTTCATGATATGCACTTATCGGCAGAATATCAAGATTTTTCCATGTTTCTTGACGTTCCGGCGGTGCACAGGCTTTGATAGTTTTATATTCGTCGGGTTCAGTACGTGACATATCTGCAAGCAGTGCATCAGCTAAGTCAATGGCGATTTTCTTTGTTGTGCGGTGCTTTGTCGGAATACCGAAACTTTCAGCAGTTGCCCTTATTTTCTGCTCTCCCATAATCGGAATATCAAGTTTGCCTTCCGCCGCCCATTTGAGTGAAAGAATAATTTCCCTTGCGTGCATACCGTGCTGTGCTGCACCTGCTGCCGCTGCTCTGAGGAGATTTCTTGCAACAACCAAATCAGCGTCCGCACCGCATACACCTCGTGGAGACTTTGCAGTAATTTTACAAGGTCCCATATTGCATATTTTACAGCATACTCCGGCAAGTCCGAAACTGCACTGCGGTTTTTGATTATCAAAACGGTCAAATGCCGTATCAATTCCAAGCTGTTCAGCCCTGAGAAGCATTTCCTTAACGGCAGGGTCGGGGGTCTGGTCAATAACGTCCTGTTTTGACGGGAAAGTTTTCTTATATTCTGCAACGGCATTCATATAGTCACGGATAAAAGCATTCGGGTCGCTGTCGAGTTCTTCCTGATGGTCGGCTTTTGCAACGATTGTTGGTATTCCGTGTTTGTCAAATCCTATTAACGCACGATGTGAATGAATATGCGGTTTTTCATCGCTGTGAGAATGTCCGTGACTATGATTATGTGTATGTTCACTCATGATTTACTCCTTTTAAATATGTGTTTCGGGTCGGTTATAAGTAACTTTGCTATCCATGCCACAAGTCCGAGTGCAACAGCGGAAACTCCTAAAAATACATCATTCGCCATATCCTGCAAGGACGGTGTGAAAAATTCTGCACCAATTTCTGCATATTCATAAACCGCATCTACAAACCACATTAAAGACGCTCCCCAGTAAATAAAGCACAGGTCTGAAATTTTCATGACATCATGCGGAGCTTTTTTGTACCATATAACCGTACAGATTACCGCTGAAACAACGGTTATTAATAATGTCATATTATTTCACCTCAATTATTTTTTTCTGTTGTTTTTCGGTAATACCCGAAATAATCAGCATACCAATCCACGCTGTTGTCACTGTAAGTGCCATTCCCACGCCGACGGTAGATACTTCATTGAGCATAGCAGTGAATGATTCCGGACTTTCTGCTGCCGTCAGAAACGGAAAAAACGGTTTTATTTCACCATGCCATACGTGTTCAAACGCAAGCAGGAATGAACCTCCACAAAGCAGCTTTGAAAGCCACTTGACCTTTCTCGAAAAACCTGTCCTGATATGTGTCGCCTCCTCTGCCACACACATTGTTTCCGCTTTTTTCTCCTTTGATTCTAAAATATGTGCTGCAACTGTTGTCACAATTGCTTCTGCCGCCGGAACAATAAAGCAAGCCATATCTTATCTCTCCTATCTTATAAATCATTATAATTCATATCTTTTCATCAATATGAATAACATACTGCCTGTTGTTGTACTTACATTACATATATAT
>JAIDNR010000310.1 GCA_029063695.1 Ruminococcus sp. | reverse complement strand
GTATCGCTCTTAAATACGTCCTTTTTATTATTGTTGTTTTCTGAGTTCCCAGAAAGCAACTGCACTCGCCGCAGCCACATTCAGGGAATCCACGCCGTTTGCCATTGGAATTTTCACAGTAAAATCACATGATTCTATAGTTGATTCTTTTAATCCATCACCCTCAGTACCAAGAATAACAGCTATTTTAGGTGCTTTTTTCAGTTCGGGATTATCAATATCGACAGTATTGCTGTGAAGTGCCATAGCTACTGTTGTAAATCCGCAATTTCTGAGATAATTTACATATTCAGGAGATTCACCGTTTATATAAGTCCACGGAACTTTAAATACATTGCCCATGCTCACACGCACAGAACGCCTGTAAAGAGGGTCACTGCAAGCAGAAGTAAGTAAAACGGCATCAAAACCGAGTGCCGCCGCTGAACGTATAACTGCACCTGTATTTGTCTGATTCATTACATCTTCCAGAACGGCAATTCTTGATGCGGACGATAATATTTTATCAGCCGACGGAAGTTCTTTTCGTTTCATAGCACAAAGCATACCTTGTGTAAGTCTGAATCCCGTAAGTTCAGTAAGCAGACTGTTTTCAGCCGTATATACAGGAATGTCACCGCATCTTGATATTATATCACTTGCCTGTCCGTAAATATATTTACGTTCTGCCAGAACGGAAAGCGGTTCGTAACCCGAATCAAGTGCAAGTCGTATGACTTTCGGACTTTCTGCAATAAATATTCCCAAATCGGGTTCAAAATACCGTTTCAGCTGTATTTCATTACTTGAAACATAAGGAATCAGCTCTGGTAAAGCTAAATCATTTATTTCAATAATCGGCATTACTTCTCCTTATTCTCTGTTTATCACACTGAATGTGACTCTTTTCGTTATATGTATCAAGAAAATTATGAGTACCGTTTTCGTCCTTATAAGCGATAAGCGTATTCAGATTGACATTTTCAACGCTCCTGAAAATATTCTTCTCAACCTGCGGATTGATTTTTGTGAGTTCCGCAATAAGATTCTTTACTTCCATACGCTTTGATATTGAATGACCGTCCTTATCAACGTCCGAGCAGGTTTCAGTAAACCGACAGGCACATTGTATAAAATGCAAATCATTATAACTGCACCAGTGCTTTATATCGGCTTCCCTTATCAGATACATTGGTCTGATAAGTTCCATACCCTCAAAATTTGTGCTGTGGAGCTTCGGCATCATCGTCTGTATCTGTCCGCCATAAAGCATACCCATAAGAATAGTCTCAATAACATCGTCAAAATGATGTCCGAGAGCTATTTTATTGCACCCAAGTTCCTTTGCCTTACTGTAAAGATAACCACGTCTCATTCTTGCACAGATGTAGCACGGATTTTTTTCAATATGAAATACAGAACCGAAAATATCAGACTCAAATATTTCTATGGGTACTGACAAAATCTCTGCATTATATTCAATCTGTCTGAGATTTTCGTCATTATAGCCCGGATTCATTACAAGAAAAACAAGTTCAAACGGAAATTTATCATGACGTTTAAGCTCCTGAAAAAGTTTTGCCATAATCATTGAATCCTTACCGCCCGAAATGCAGACAGCTATCCTGTCATTCGGCTGTATGAGTTCATATTCATTTATAGCCTTAGTGAACCTGCACCATATACTTTTTTTGAATTTTTTACGCAGACTGAGTTCAGCCTGAGCCGTAATGTCATATATCATCAAATCACCTGTTTATGTAATTCCCCCTTAATATCAGGGGAACTTTTTTCTAATTAAGTGCTGAAAGCGGGTCTATATAATTTCCGTTGTGCATAACTTCTATATGAAGATGCGGAGACAATGCACTTTCAATATCAGCCGTATTTCCTACAGTACCAATCAGGTCACCGCTTACCATAATATCACCGCACTGTACCTCAAGTCCGTTTGAAAGACCGCAGTATTTTGTCATAAAGCCGTTGTGATGGTCAAGAAGCACTGTAACTCCCCATACAGGGTCATTCTTAACCTCCATGATTTCTCCGCCTGAGACTGCATATACTTCAGCACCAACTTCTGCTGCAATATCCACGCCGTTATGTGTCTGCCATGAACCTGTTGTAATACTTTTCACAAGTTCGCCGCCGCTGAATGCTCCGACAATTTCACCCATATCAGCCAACGGAGCTTTGACGTTCTCCATTTTTGTAACTCCTGCCGACTGAATCTGCTGTTCCTGTTCCTGCTCCGGTTCAGGTTCTGCATTTACAGGTTCATTGTATTGCTCATAGATTTCCGCAGACGGAATCGTAACAACAGGCGGAGCTGTTACAATCGGCGGTGCAGTTGCAATAACCTTTGTCGTTGTCTGAACTGTTGTTCTGTAAGAAAAAGTTGAAACTTTTGGGACATTGTCAACATGTCTGTCAACTGCTTCATCTGGTTCTGAAATGCTGTTTTTCGCAGTAAATTCCTCTGTAAGCTTTTCACCCTGGTCATATGCAAAATAGCAGGCAGAACCTATCATCACTGCACTTATTCCGAGTGCTGTATAAAATCCCTTTGAACCTTTTTTGTTATCTGAAAATTTTTTCACGCATAACACCTCCGTCAATATTGTTGACGGAATAAGGGAAATTATACGCATTTTTTCAAAATTTACGTCAAATCATGAAACAGGATTAAGCAAATCAAGTGAAAATTTTCTTGAATCAACATCAAAATAATCTTCAGCTTCTGCAACATAGTATCTGAAACATACCTTACCATTGAACATAAGTACATCGCCCGATTCGGAAATTCCGAGAATTTCAAGCTGTTCTTCTGTAAGTTCATTGAGAGAAACACTGTAATCTTTCTGAATTTCAAAAAGTGTATAGCCCAATTCATCAAGATGTGATTCATTGAATATTTCTATTCCCTTTGAATCAAGTTCACTGAGATAAATTTTATCTCCTGCTGATTTGGTATGTTCAATAAGTTCGGCTGTCGGGTCAAGAACATAGTACATTTCTGCACTGTCTCTGCCTATATCAAATACAGCAAGCTGTTCATCACTGAGCTTATCAAGATTTATAGGTGCAACATCAGAAGCGGTAAGACCTGCTTCAAATAAATAATATATATTCACGTCCGAAATCTGAAATGCATTGTCAATCTTATAGCCGAGATTTTCATATTCACTTCTTGTAACATCAACTTTTATATTATCGGAAATTTTATTCAGGTCACTTGTTATATCCTCACGGTTCTGATTTAACCATTCAAGCTGCACTTCCTCACACATAGGACGAACATTATATACAGTATGTTCCATATTTTTCAGCTTGAAAGTAACAAAAGGATAAACAACATCAGAATAGTTAGGAGCAATTATAACCGATGTACTGCCGTTTGAAGTATCTTCTGTATTGATTACATCATATTTGTATCTGCCTGACGGAGAAATTCCGCTTTTTATAGTTTCGGTCTTAGCGGAAGTTACAAAGAATGATGTAAACAGGAAATATCCCAATGCTGCGAAAACATAAAGAAGAAGTATAATAGTTCCGACAACTGTTTTAGTTCCCTCTCCCGCACCGGAAAAAAGCAGTATGAGTACACCCGTAATGATAATGGGAATAAGAAGCATTTTTTCATCAAAATACAGGACAACAACGGGAATCATTGCCATAAGTATCAGAAAACTTGATATTCTTGTAAGTATCTGTTTGCGTGTGTAGAACATGAGTATCAACGCTATCACTGATATTGCTGATACAACAAGGCAAAGCGACAGACCGTCATCTACATGAATTGAATAAAAGATTGAGAAATACGAGAGACCGCATACACCCACAGTATAAAGTGCAGCTATGAGTGATACGAAACGTTTTGTCCATACGTTTGAAAAAAAAGATTTCATTTTTACCTCCGGAATAATCATAATGTCATTTATTTTAAAGCTGTATTTTATCATATACAAATATATTATACCATTTTTGAAATAAAGTTACAAGTAGTTTTTAGAATAAATAGTTACTAAATGGTTACAATTTCATAATTCTTTACAAAATCTCTATAATGATGTATAATATAATAA
>JAIDNR010000031.1 GCA_029063695.1 Ruminococcus sp. | reverse complement strand
TGTATCTGTTTTACATTTTTTAATCCACAGATACTTCCTAAAATCACTATTGTTATTACGTCTGCCACACTACAAAAATAGCCGTCGTATTCTTTGTATAATTCTACTTCTTCAAAATACTCTGTTATTCCGTTATTTTTCATATTTTTATTATACCATGCTTGTCAAGATTTTGAAAATTGATTTCCGTGGTGTCATGGAAGTGGACAAAATAAGGCTTTTGTGGTATAATAAAGAAAAAAACACAAGGAGCTGAAAAGTATGAAAAAGTAACAGTTGATGAAAACAGAAGATGCCCGAAATGTGGAAGCATAGAGAATCAGATAAAAGTTGGATATAACAGTTCCGGAACACAGCGCTGTAAATGCAAGAATTGCAATATCCGTTATACGCCCAATCCAAAAAAACATGAATATTCAGAAGAAACAAGACAGATTGCCCTGAAGATGTATTATTCCGGAGTAAGCGGACGAGGTGTTGGCAAGGTACTGGGATGAATAAGGCTAATGTCTATAACTGGATAAAAAAACTGAGAAGAAATAATATTAAAATTTCTTACGAATATTTTGAGCTTGATGAATTATACTGGTTTATAGAAAAAAAGCCCCGTACTGAGACAAGGGAAAATGTTTATATAATGACAATGGTAAGTCGTGAACCAAGACAAATAGTAGTATTTGATGTTGCTTTTGATAAAACTCCTGAACGGATTCAGAATATTGTTGACAATGCTCCTGATGCAGAATATTATTGTACGGATGGATATAATGGGTATATTGATATTGCTTATCCTGGAAAGCATATCCGAAATATACATGATAAAAGTGATACGTTTACCGTTGAAAGCATAAATGCAGATTTATGGCATTATATTCCGGTTCTTGCCAGACGGAGCAGATGTTTTCCAAGAAGTCTGGAAACACTTAAAACTGTTGTTGCAGTTTTTGTTGATGCTTATAATCAATTTGGTCTTGCAAAGTTCAGATACCGACAAAAACGAAAAAATGGTGAGTTGCCTTTCAGTGTTGTTGATTTTCTTTAACTCCGCTATTAGCCACTCCCAAATTTTCAATATTATTGACAATATCGAAAATCACAGGTTCACGCAATTTTGATGCAGACAGTGCCCGTCCGATTTGCTGTTTATAGATTATCGGAGAAACCGTCGGACGTAACAGAATCATACCGAAAATATTCTCCACATGAACTCCCTCGTTAAGAGCATCAATACAGTAGAGCAGACGCAGATAGTCGGAATCATCTGACTTAAAGTCATGGAATGACTTGCTTGAGAACAAATCATCAGAATACATATAATAAATGTGCATATCTTTGTCAATCTTTCCGAACCAGTCATCTGCAAGCTTCATATATTCCTGCATGGATTCAAAATTCGGCATAAATACAATATATTTGACGTGACGGTCGGTCATGTGCTTATTAAAAATCATATCAAGACCGTCTGCATTTTCCAAAGCACGGCGAAGTGTTTCTAGACAGGCAGCAGCTTCATTGCGGACGATTTTGTTTTTGACTGAATTTATGTGCTGCTCATATCTCTCCAAGTTCTTCTGATAGGAGTAAATGGAAAGAATATACTTAGGCGGATTCAGAATGCCAAGTACAATTGCCTCGCCGAGTGTCATCTCAGAGGCAATATGATTGTCAAACAGCTCCTCTGCCATATTACGCTGATTATCCAGATAACGGATATTGGTAGCAGAAAGCCCTAGCATCGGTACATTAGGATACATCTTTCTCAGACGTCCCATACCAATCTGCCAGCATAAAGCACCTCCACGGTGATATTCATCATAGATGCAGTGGTTGAAGCTCTGCAATCCGTTGCGAATCCAATAATATCAACTTAGCATATGTCAGAAAAGTAATGTTTTTTGGAGTATCTCCACCCGAAGAAGCTGGATTTTCAAGTTGTGTCTTGAAGATATATTCGGACGGAGAGAGCCACAGAATGTGCTTGTCGGGATTGTCCTCACACAACTTGAAACCGATGAAAGATTTACATGTTCCGGTCGGGTGAATGACAGCAGCCTTTCTGGTCTCAGCAAGCATGACAATGACCGCATTATATGCCGTCTGGTTGTGTGCAAAAAGCTGGATTGCCATATTGACTGTCTCCTTGTCATTCTTGTTCGCTGAAAGTCTTATTTTAAGAAAAGTGAATAACTATGCTATAATAAACGCAGTCACTTATATCATTTTAAACATAGTATATCACATAATCCGGAGACTGTCAAGTGTTTTTCTTTAAAATATTTCATTTGAAAAAATTCCACATTATTTGATAGATGTAAAAAAATCATTCATAATTTTGTGCAAAACTAATAATACAAAAGAATTGGTATGAAAAGAGCAAATAGCTATCAATGGAAAGACGGTCGTTAAAAAGGAAGAATCAGAAAAGGTCAGGATATGTAAGAAAAACAATGTTATCAATTGACCTTGTAATTTTTTTGTTTTTTAATATGAGTTTGATAAAAAAGATATAAAAAATCGCCTAAAACATCGATTTTAAGCGGTTTTATTTAGAGCTGGAAAAGGGACTTGAACCCTCGGCTTCCTCATTACGAGTGAGGTACTCTACCAACTGAGTTATTCCAGCATATATTCAATTCATTTGTTATTTGCAAAGCTTGCTTCTCTGCCGTGCCACCATTGGCATAAAAAATATTACATAAATATTGACAAACGGCAATAAAAGTGGTATAATTATTATATCATAGTAAATCAGATTTGTCAAGAGGCTGTTTTTAATAAAACGGGGCAAAAACGGCATTGTTGAAAACTTTTTTTGTTGAAAACCTGTTGAAAACCCTTGATTTTACTGTTGAAAATCTGTTGAAACTCTGTGGAAACCTGTTGAAACTCATGTTGAATATCACACAGATTTCACACAATTTTCACCATCAATTCACCAAAAAATAAACGTGTTTTTTCAATGTAATTGTTGAAAACTTTGTTGAAAACTCTGTGGAAAACTCTGTGGAAAACCTGTTGAAATGTGTTGAAAGTATATCATAA
>JAIDNR010000309.1 GCA_029063695.1 Ruminococcus sp. | reverse complement strand
TATTTATATTTTTCAACAGCTATAAAAAATAGATACGCCGTTTCAGGAGTTACGCTGTTGTTGGTAATGTATGTATCGGGAAATTTGCTGCAGTCCTCCAGCGTTGCCATAACTTGCGGCTGCTGAATCTGATTACCGATATAATCAGAAAAGAGCTGCTTATCAGTGTTTGAGGGATAATGAATATTCATGTTAATCTTCCTTTCAGAATGTTTTATACTCTTATTATACATCAATGAAAAATCGTAGTTCGGACGAAATCCCATTAAAAATAAGAAAGATTTTGTTTTCATAGGAGTGTAGCAAGCTAACGCCCTCTCGGACTAATTCCGAGAAGGCAATTTTTATTTATGAGGAAATCAAAACCTAATCTTCCATATAAAATCCGATGGCTCTTTTGTTAACAACATGAAAATTGTATCTAACATGATAATGTTAAGTCTATCAAAAAGAAGAAATTTATTCCGACTTCCTTGTAAGTAAGCGATTATTTTTTGGAATATCAGTCGTATTCGGGAATGACAAAGTTTCTGTATGTTCTGCCATGAATGATTCCGGGCATTATTCTGCCAGCCCGATTATTCCAGAAACTACCCTTGATATAGCACTCCCCGGTATCAAGAGCAACAAGTACATTGGGAGATATATCAATCTGCTTTGCTGCGGACGATGCGGCTTTTCCGTCAAGCCGGAAGAATACCTTCATGTCGGCATTTTCCATAACCATTGTTGTTTCAGCAGATGTACATGGCAGATACTGTGCCGCGAAGTTCAGCCCGATATGGTACTTTCTGCCCTCTGTGAGAATCTTCGCAATCGGTCCTTTTGGACTGAGATTCTGATACTTTATCTCATCAATAAAAATACTCAGATGCTTGTTAGGATGTGTTCTCTGATAGCAGAATAATGACATGAGAAGCATATCTATCAGTCCCGAACCTCCGCTTGCTGAAACTGCATGAGTAGAGATAACGATGATATCATTGCTCTCGTCAATGAATTCTCCCCAGTTCTTTTCGCTACGTTCAAAATTCATGAAGCATGAAAGAGTATCCATAAGCTGTTCAGCGAGATTGTATGGAATATCCTCACTTGTAAGTAGCTCATAAAGCCTGGCCATATCAATGTTGTTTTCGCTGACCATACAGTTTATTGCCCTATACACAGTAGCTTTCTGCTTTACACCCATATTTGAGTTGTGAGATTCGATGACAGACTGAATTTCTCTGATTTTTGATTCCTTATTCTGGGAATAATCCAATTTCAGTATGTCAACAGGCAGTCCTTTTTCTTCGATTTTGTGAAAAATGATATGGTTTTTGATATATTTTCTGACTTTCTGCACAGCTGCTTCGTCACCATCAGCTGAAAGCTTTTCAAGAACAGATTCCTTAGTAAAGGAATCACTTGTATCTAAGATTATAATAGGGTGGTGTAATTTTTGCAGAGAACACATTCTTTCTGTCAAGCAATGGGTTTTGCCGCTTCCGCTCTGCCCGATTGCAAAGAAATGCATATTGGTGGCTTTTTCAAAATCAAACTGCTGATACGCTGTCTGAGCGATTCTATTTATCATTATAGGAATAAACTCCCAGCTGACCATATCAGAAGTGAACCACTCAGAATATTGATTTTCACGAATAAGTCGTTCAACGTCAAGGTCAAGTATTCCCTCACTGTGTAAAGCAATAAATGTTGGTCTTATACTTTTACCGTTTGTGTACACCGTAAGCAGATAGCGTTTTTTCTTGGTGGAATGCAAATGTCCTCCCGATTCAAGACTTTTCAGAATACGGCATACGCTGTCCGTTGTTCTCATGCGTGGAATTATTATTTCATTGATAATCTGTTCCTCCATTACCAGCAAATTTCCTTTAATGATAAGCTGATGTGCGTTCGGGACGTAGTTCATCTTCTTGCTGTGTATCAGGATTTTCAGCTCGTTTTCTCGTACAGCCTGATTCAGCGCCTTAATAAACTGTTCAGCTATTGCATCAGCAGAACTGCCAGTAATCTGATTTGAATTCATCAATGTGTCTGATATGAATGCTTCCATACTGCATAAAGAATCCTCTTTCACATGAATTGATTCATTGTGATACATCAGATAAAAAAGAATCGACGAAATAATACTGAAACTCGTTTTTGTTTCAATTTTATCAAATGATATTTCCGTGCCGTTCATGTTTCTTTCTATGTCCTCCGTAATGAATTTCTTAAAAGCGGCATAATTATTGCAGATGGTATCTGTGATATAGTTTACTACGGAGTCCAACGCCCTGCACATTTCAATCTCTTCTGCCTTTGTCATCGGCATAGCAAAATCATCTGGGAGTGTCAGGCAAATTTTCTTCTCAGCCGGCAGTATGTATTGTGCATGAGAGGAAAAAATCGCAAGATTATGTGGCTGGCACTCATTGCTGTCATTCGTCATGAGGATATACTGAAGCATATCTGTTCTTCTTGCATCATTGTCAATAATACTACAATCGCTTATGACAACAGTTTCATCCTTGGAATCAAGCAGAGCTTTTCTGATATCGCTTTTGCTTGAATCGAATGAAAGGGAATTGCTTCCTCTGTTGAATATCTGCAAATAGTAAGAAGCAAGACGAACTGCTACTGCGTTCGGAGCTGAAATAACGAGAACCTGCTCCATCGGATAGTGTATCTCTTTGAAAAATGAAGAAAGAAGTCCGCATACGGCATACATGAAAAGAAACCGCTTTTCATTGGAATTCAGATATTTTTCAGTGATGCTTTTCAGCTTGCCATAGGACGGAATTCCTTTTGAAATGACCTTTTTCATGTAATGAACGGAGCATTCTTTCAAAAGTTCCATTTCAAATAATCCGTTGTTGCAGTGAAATACTGCTCGTTCTTTATTTTTATGGAAAAAGAAAACGAATCCCGGATATTCGGGAAAAAATATAGAATCATGCTTCTGAAAATTATTGATGCAATGAGCAAGATAGTCATTTGCCAGCTCCTTGCTTCTGCACACATAGATAAAGCCTTCAAACAGTGTCAGGAGATGCTTGTCTGCCAGCTTATCAAGTGGGACAATGGTATGATGATACTCTCCGCCTGAATCTCTATAATATACATATTTAAATTTCCTGCGGATTCCGTTTTTCTCAATGGTACATTCATATACGCTGTTGATTTTGATAATGCCGATTTGCTTTTCCCTGCCGTTATCCAGACAATATCCGCAGCCGGTAACAGGATCTTCTGCGAATAATCTGGGCATTTCATTGTGCTTCTGTTTCAGCTTTGCTATCTGCATGATCTGGAATTGATTCTGCAACATGAGCTGCTGCACCATGTTCAGTGCATTTGCGGCGATCTGATTGGACTGTGCAGCCTTGTTCATCTCATTGGCAATAAATGGATAGATCATTGTGAGGACATTGCCTGCAAGCTGCTCCGTTGGTTGAAGATTCATATTGGCAAGTCCCTGATTTACAGCTGTGAGCATCTGTTCGTTCGTGTCGTTATACATATGTATTCCTCCTGTGTTTAAATTTCAATTTTATTATACCACTCAGAAGAATTTAGTTCAGGACGAAACGCCATTAATTTTTAATTATATAAAATAATATTTTATTTTGTTCCCCTTTTTTAAAATTTCAGGTTTAAAAATCTGTTTATCACTGATTTAGTGATTTTTAAAAGTATATTTCTGAAAAAGGAGTACAAAATTTTTGAAGAATTATTTTTTGTGCCGTGTGCCAGGCAAATAAAGTTTTAATTTTGAGATGAGATTTTGTGAATCTTATTTGTTTTGACCTGACACATAGCACATATAAAAAAATAATGGCATTCTGACTGGTTTGAAAATTCATATTGTAGTATAATGAAAATATCAAAACAGACATGAGGCGCTGACATGAGCAGCATACGTTCACCAATGGCATAAGGCTCTGAATCGAAAAACAAAAAAATATAATTAAAAATCAGGAGGAATTTTATTATGACTAAAACAATATCCATGAGGAATTTCTATTCCTCGGACGTACTTACAGCAATCCTAACCTATGCGTTTCTAAAAAACAAGGAGCATGCAGGCTACATACTTACAGATGATGAAAAGGACCTGCTCTATAATAAGAAGCATAATACGATTATGAGTATGGCATTTAACAACAACGGTTACTACCCATTAAGAGGAATACCTGGGGGTTTTCAGACATTGCTCGATCTTGAGGCATATGTCAGAAATATGATTTTCTTTGAGCTGCAAAAGCTGGAGGGACAGGGCTTGTTTATGGAATACTGCATTCAGAATATTCTTAACGAGGCACTGAGCATGATTCCGGAAGGTACAATCATTACGCAAGATGTCGGAACGGTTCAGATGAACACTGTGAAGTTTTCTGATGATAAAATCATTCTGGTTGTCCGCATCAACGGAGAGTTTGGTACGATTGTCAAGGGATACACCTACTTTCCGCCTACCATTGAGGCACTCAAAAAATATGCTCCCGGTTTTGCAGAAGCATACGACAGCAATATCTATAGGAACAATCGTCTGATTTTTTTGCGTGATCTCCTGTATGCAGGCGGACGTATGATATTCGATAACGATTTTGAACCGCTGTTCAATGGTGAAATTTCCCATGTACCAGCTGTAATGCATGATAAAATTGTGTGTAGTCTTGATGAATTTGAAAGAAAAATTACCAGCTCTTGGAGATGAAAACAGGGTACTGCTGCAACCACGCAGCAGTACCTTATTTTTACAGATAATTCCTGATAACAAGCTCAGTCACAGCACCTCTGCCGTCACCGTTGCAGTTTATTACTCGTCTCGCTGAAACCTCAGTGATATTGTATCCAGCATACAGCTGACGAATGAAGTTTGTGTTGGAATTGGAAAGCATAAACTTTATTCCTTTTGCTATCATTTCATCACAGCATTGTTTGAGCCTAATATGGTCATATCTGGTGAATCCGTATCTTGTATAACCTGTAAAGTTTGCTGTCTCGGATACAGGGTCATAGGGTGGATCTAGATATACAAAAGAGCCTGCTGGAAGAGTTTTTAACACTTCTGAAAAATCCACCGATGTAAAGTAAATATCTGCCGCATTGAAATACTGACTGACCGCACGGATTCCCTCAGCATTGACAAAATCAGGATTTTTGTATTTTCCATAAGAAACATTAAATTGTCCCTGACGATTCTCACGATACAGACCATTAAAACAGGTTTTGTCCAGATAGATAAATCTCGCCGCCTGTTTGACTGCTGATAATGCCGCAAATTGTTCTGCATCTCTGTCAAGACCTCTGATTTGATAGTAAAACTCGGCAGTATTTTCATATCCGCTGAGTTCGGCAATCAGAGCTTCAGGAAAATGCTTGATAACATTGTATACATTCATCAGTCCCGCATTTATATCATTAACATAAGCAACGCCAGGCTGTATGCTGAATAACATTGCTCCGCCGCCGAGGAATGGCTCGCAGTATGTAGTGATTTCCTCATTCGGCATAAGCGATGTGAGCTGTCCCAGGAGATGTGTTTTTCCGCCTGCCCACTTTAATACAGGCGATACATTTTCATAATACATAATCAGTTACCTCCATTCAAATTTTTCTGAACTTTTTTATCAATGTATTCTTCGAGTGATTTCTTCGGGATTTTCCAGACCTTCCCGATTTTAAATGCATTGATTTCTCCATGGTTCAGGAGCGTGTAAAGCGTGTTCTTACCAATGTTAAGAAACTCCATTACCTCTTCAAACTTCATAATTTCATTTTCCATGTCAAATACTTCCTTTCTGAATTTAATAAGATTTTTTATTATCTTCTACTTTTATGTTAGGTCAATTTTCAAAGAAAACAACAAAAGTGTTTCTCATGATACTTTTTCTGTCCCCGTATGCGATTTTTATGAATTATTCCTCATTCTGAACAAATGATTTATCTATATATTCAGCCTGTTCTACAGGAAATCCAGCGTAAACAATTACCATACAATCCTCTCTCAGCAGTCTTGCACGCCCTACAGCCTGCTCCAATTGTGAAGAAATCAGCCATATCTGTATCATCTGCAATACTTCGTTTTTATATGTGTTAAGATAAAAGGACTTGTTCCTGTATATGATTCTCTGCGGGTACATAACAGCTTTTTTAATCTCTGCTCCTGCTCTCATACCATATAGGCAGTACACTGTTTCGTCAAGATTCGGTAGTCCCACTACGGACAAATTCTTTCTTTTCAAGTGATTCATTCCCTCAATATTGCCGAAATGGTATCGGGTGTGAAATTCATTTTCGATAGATTTGAACGTGATGACTTCGTTGTGCTTGCAAAGTTCTGTGAGCAGCTTTTTCTTATCATAATTTTCATTCAGGGCATATCTGCTGTAACTGGAATCTGTATACTGCACGACTTTTCCTTTATATTTAGCCCTCGGACACTCATAGTAATAAATATTCCTGTTGGGGTAAATCATTTTGTAAAGCTCGTGAGAGATTGTTGCAGAGAGTATTATCAGCTTGCAGTCGGGCAGTTTATCTTCTATCAGAAACGTGATTTTTCCTTTTGCGATATTGATATACCGTGATTTCAGCAGACCATACATGTTAGCATTTCTTCCCATTAATGTTTCAAGCTGGTTTTCGTCAAAGAAAATATCAAGCTCGTCCATTGCATGATAGCCTCGCATCATACAGATTTCGCCTAAGCGTGAACTTATATATTCTGGCAGTATACCGCTGTTTCTGATTTTCTTCACTTCTTTTATGTCAACGGATTCTGTTCTTAAAACTGACCTGAGAATGTCTTCGTCTATAATGACCTCGTGACTTTCCAATACCATCTGAGGCATACGCAGCAGCCTGGCATGAGTGGTGATAATATGACCACTGAATCTTACAGAACGTTTGCAGTCTTTCAGATAGCTGCTTATTTTATAATAATCCGGAGATGTTCTGTTCAGCTCCATCAGCTTTGATGACAAAAAACGCAATGTGTATATGCCTGCTCCGATACAATATATATCATTCATTTCATCAATGATTTCTTTCGATATCCCGTATGTTTTAATATCAGGTGTACCGCATATATCTTCGATTCCGCAATCTTTAGCATCACGAATAATCTGCTCTTTCAGTTCATGTGTCGGTACTGCAATCAGAACGGGCTTCTGGCTTTCCTGCATATATCTGATATATGTGCTTGTTTTGCCTAACGCTGTCTGTCCGTTTATGATGTATATTTTTTTGTCCTGAGATTCAATTGCCCTGTAAAAAGCGTTCTGTAATGCCTGATATGCTGTTTCAATAGGGACATATTTTTCTTTTTTCAGCACCCTGACCTCACGTTTTGTCGGCTTTGCAGTTGAAAGCATATTATCGGCATGACTGCACAAATCGCAATACTCGTAACTTTCACATTTAGCAACAGGCACATCGTCCTTGATAATCGCCGTAAGAATTTCTTTCCAACTGATGAATCTGTAATGCTTATCACTGTTTTTCTCAGAATCCATTATCTCCAGAAATTTCTGCTTACCTTTTTCAGCTCCGCAAAGATTTCTTGCAAGCAGATATATTGATTCGGTGGTTTCAATATCTCCTTCCACAAAATCTCTGTATAATGAACAGCTTTCGTATAGACTTTCCCACTTGAAATTACGATATGTAGCCCGTCTGTTTTTACCTCTTACACTTTGCTCTTTCTGGGTATTACCACTAAGTTTCCAATTGGCAGTTCTTTGTTTTACATCATAACCAGAACAGTAACTTTCAGTTGGGGTAAGTGTATACGTGTTGTCTTTGAGCGGATGTATCGCAGGAAGATTCTCATTCATATCAACATTCATCTGCCTGAATACTTTTCTGAGCTGTTCCTTATAGTGTTTTTCATCCGTCTTATTTCTTATACAATCAATAAAAGCAAACAGTATATCATATATGCCGACTTCATAATCGGGACTTTCCTTTGGATAGCTGTATTTCTGATTGGAATAAGTCGTACCAAAAATACAGCACAGCAAATCGCCAAAAAAATAAGCCGTTCTGTCATCAGCAATTTCCTCCCTGATAAAGAACAGCATCTGATTTTCATATTCTGTGTATCTCAGACCGTAATGAACAGCTATATTCAGCAGCATATCATTTTTTGATTGATAGTATCTGAGAGCAATAACTCGTTTCATTTTATATTCCACCTTCTGACTTTATTTTTTACTTTTATAGTTGATAATATTTTCTATAACTTTGGCATTGATGATAATTTTGTCCATGAGTGGGTTCGGTGCCTGTGCACCTCCCACTCACAGACCAAAGACTGAAAGAACGAACGGGAAAAATGTACAACTCCCTTATTATATATAAGGGAAATGTACAAAAATCCCGTGTTTTTATTCTGCTGTGGTGTTCGTCCCAGCGGAGCGGGACAGGAACACCATGGAAGAATGTATCAGCTCCGCCGTA
>JAIDNR010000308.1 GCA_029063695.1 Ruminococcus sp. | reverse complement strand
AATTATTGATATTCCGTTTATGAAGCTGACAGAGAAGAATATTAAAAAAGTTTCGGACAACAGCCTTAATGTAACTGAAATTTCAGATAATATAAAACTTTATGACCTTACTGTACCTGAAAATACAGAGTACCGCCCGAAAAATTTTGTGGTTGGACTTAGTTATGAGATGTCGGGGCATGGTACAATCATGGAAAAGGACAGAAATATTATTCTTAAAACTGTTTCAGGTGAGCAGAAAGAACTGATAAGCACTGACAGTTATGACGGATTTGTGTATGCGGATATTACTTGCAAAATAGACGACAGTCGTTTTGTGTACCGTATTATCTGTGAAGAATCAACTATTGAATGTGGAATCTATAATCTTAAAACGAGTGAGAAATTCCGCATCGAAAACAATACGGAATATACTATGAATTACCCGTATAATCCGCAGTATATAGCAGGTAATTATCTGATACTCTACAAAGGCTGGATTTATTCGGGCAGGAATTTTTCGTATTCGAGACTTAATCTTGATACGCTTGAAATTACCGATGTTGATTCAAAGTATATTTCAGAAGAACAGCGTTTGCCGAAAGTGGCATTTTCGCAGGACGGTAAAACAGCAGCAGTATTTTCGGGGAAAAATGAAAACGGTGAGTATGTAATAACGCTGTTTTCCGTTGATGACGATACAAAAACGGCTGAATATAAATTCAGTTCTGACAATAAGTACACAGATTTTACTCTGGAATTTGTCTCTAAATATCAGCTTTATGTATATGCCTATAAGAAAGATGAAGTTGGCAGTAATTATTTGTATGCTATAGATATTCCTCTGATACCTGAATTAAACGATTGGCAGAAAGCATATAAACAGGCACTGTTTGATTTTATGGAGTCAGATGACTATTTTTTGGGTAGTGACATTATAGAGCGTTCAGCTTTTTCAATATATGACCTGAATACAGACGGAACACTCGAACTTATAATTTCACCCAATACCAGTCATGCCGCCGCCTGCCATATATATACATATGACAACGGACTGATATATCTTGGCAGAATAGGTGGTTCATTTGGTGAAGTCGGATATTATGAGGATAACGGTACGATTTCGAATTATCATATAGGTCAGGGAATTGAACATGAAATATTCAATCGGCTTGAAAACAATCAGATAAATATGATTGCTAAAT
This sequence comes from Ruminococcus sp., assembly GCA_029063695.1. Taxonomy (GTDB): domain Bacteria; phylum Bacillota; class Clostridia; order Oscillospirales; family Ruminococcaceae; genus Ruminococcus. The sequence goes on along the minus strand of JAIDNR010000308.1, from coordinate 34,071 downwards.
TTTATAATGATTATGGTTATTGTGGAGAGGAGCAGGCGACATACGAGTTTAATGATACTGAAATAACAAAAGATGAGTACAATGCGAAACTTGCGGAATACAGAGGCAGTGAATATGTATCGCTCGGCAGGGATTACAGTTTTGACGAGATAGATACAGCACTCACCGAATATTCACGGATAATTAGTGTAAGCAGAGCGTCCGAACTTTTGTGGAACGGTCTTGAAAAGTACGATAACAGGCATATTTCATATTATAACAGACAGAAATTTGATGACAGGACGTATTATGTTTTTCGCAGTTATGAGGATTACGACGACCGCCGTGTAACTACAGGCTGGTATGCTGTGGACATATTTACGGGCGACTGTTACAATACAAATGTTCTTACTGAACTTACACCGCTTATCAATGAGGAGAAAAATTTTTCGTATAAAATTACAGAATCGGGCGGAGTTGAAATATATTCGGACGGCAAATTTTATCAGTCACTTGACGTAACAATTAATGATACTTTTCTTGACCTTGAATCTAAAGGTTTATTGATGTTCAGGGACTATGATTTCGACGGCTATAATGATATATCAGTAACAAAGGCACTCGCCACGAATATGGTTTGCAGTTACTTTCGCTATAATCCCGATACTGAATACTTTGAAAGCTGGTCTGAACTTGATGATTTATATTTCTATGTTAAGATAAATGATGACAAAACTCTTTCCGTACACGCAAAATCAAGTGCAGTCGATGCGGATGATACTGTGTATAAATGGTCGGGAGATGTGCTTGTACCTGTTTCAAAGGAAAAAAGGTATAGCAAGGGCAAAGATATATTTGTTGATTATTTTGAATACGACAGCAACGGCAATGAAATACTTGCAAAGAGAGAAAAATATATACTTGACAAAAATGGTGATGTGACAGGTACTGTTGACGTAACACCATAAAGGAGATACTATGAAAAAATTTTTACTTATATTATGTTCAATGATTATGCTTGTCGGTTGTGGTAATATGGACGGCAGTGAAATTATATCTGAAATACCGGAAAGTACCACAGAAGAACCGACAGAAGAAATTACAGATATTGAGCCTGAAACAGATGTGCAAATATACGAAGATTTGGGTAACGGCTGGGTTGTGGAGCGTCAGGTTTTTACAGTAGAAACTACAGAACCTGTTACAGAAAATCTTGCAGAAAAACCAATGCCCATATGGTCAACTGAATATTTTCAATACGAAGTAACAGATACAGGACTGGACGTTTATAAAACATTGAATGTTATTGGTGACAGAGGCGAACTTCACCAACAACTTGAAGTTGATATAGAAAAATCATCTGATAATATAAAAAATATTGTAATAACAATTGATTATGACGGTGATTCTTATTATGATATTGCGGTAAGAACGAAAACAGACAATAAAAATACATATTTCCGTTATTTTCGCTATAATCCTGATACTGATTATTTTGAGGAATGGCAGGAACTTGACAAGCTGAATTATTTTGTAAGTCCGTTTGGCAATGAACTGACTGTTTTTCATAAAATAAGTGATTCTGACGATGAAACCAATACTTATATATGGGAAAACGGCAGTCCCGTGCTTGTCAGAAAAGAAAAGCAGTATCTTGATAATGGTATCATATTAAGGGATTACCTTGAATACGACGAAAACGGAAATGAAACGCTTATTAAACGTGAGAATCTGGTTTATGATGATGACGGCAGATTAATCAGTGTGACTGATTTAACGCCGTGAAAATAAATAACTTAATTCAAAGGAGAAATTAAAAATGGATATTATTGAAATGACAAGAGAACTCGGTAAGGCTTTACAGGCTGATGACAGATACACAGCGTATATGCTTGCAAAGCAGGCAAACGACAATGATACTGTACTTCAGGCACTTATCAACGGCTTTGAGAATATGCGTTTACAGCTCAACGAGGAACTCGCAAAGGACGATAAGGATACGGAGCGTATCAAGGAACTTGATGATGGAATCAAGTCCAATTACAAGCAGATTATGTCCAACAAGAACATGATTGTTTTCACTGCTGCACAGGGTTCGCTTGAAGCACTTGTAAACAACATGAATCAGATTATTACAATGTGTGCAAACGGTGAGGACCCTGATACCTGCCAGCCGTCAACAGGCTGTTCGGGAAGCTGTGCAACCTGCGGCGGCTGCGGCTGATAATCTATTGAAAAAAAGAAAGGAGAACGCTCATGGAAATCGACAGAAGTAAAATTTCGCCCATGATGCAGCAGTATTTTGAAGTAAAGGATAAGTATAAGGATTGTATATTGTTTTTCCGTCTCGGAGATTTCTATGAGATGTTCTTTGACGATGCTCTCATGGTCTCAAAGGCTCTCGAAATTACCCTTACAGGCAGAGACTGCGGACTTAAAGAACGTGCACCTATGTGCGGAGTACCTTATCATGCCTGCGATATGTATATCAAAAGACTTATCGATTTGGGATATAAAGTTGCGGTCTGTGAACAGCTCACAGACCCCTCTGAATCAAAAGGAATTGTTGTCCGTGATGTTATCCGTGTTGTCACTCCCGGTACTATTACGGAATCAAGTATGCTTGATGATGGAAAAAACAACTATATTTGCAGTATATTCTATAACGAACAGGATAAAACTGGCAGTATTGCATCGGCTGATATTTCCACAGGTGATGCAGATTTAAGTATCTTTCAGGGAAAAGACCTTGAATCGGGTATTATAAATGAGCTTTCACGCTGTCAGCCTGCCGAGATTATTTTTCCCGAAAGTTTTCTATCACTTAAATCTGTTGCCGACTTTATAAAACTCAGATTGAACTGTGTTGTTACACTGCGTGATACGGAATGTTTTGATGTGAATACAAAAAGAAAATATATTGAAGATGTTTTTGGAGTGAAATCGGTTCTTGAACTGGGAATATCGGAAGAAGGTGCGGACTGCTCTGCAATATGTGGACTTTTTGACTATATCAGTGATACTCAGAAAACGTCTGTTTCAAGATTTACTTCAATAAATCTGCTTAATGGCGATGCCTTTATGGGTCTTGACCTGAATGCAAGGCGTAATCTTGAACTTACTGAAACTCTCAGGAATAAAGAGAAAAAAGGTTCTTTGTTATGGGTGCTTGATTCAACACGTACTTCAATGGGCAGGCGACTTCTCAAAAACTGGATTGAACAGCCGTTGAAAAGTCCTGCAAGAATTATCGAGAGACTTGATGCCGTTGAATCGCTTTACAGAAAAAGCGTTGCACTGTCTGATATTGGCGATTTACTTGACCATACATATGACCTTGAACGTCTCATGACTAAAGTCATGTATAAATCGGCTACACCGAGAGATGTGAAGTCGCTTTCACAGACTGCATTGCAGCTTCCTGAACTTAAAAAAGAACTCGGAAACTTTATGGACTCAAAGCTTCTCATGAAATACAACAGTGATATTTCTGATTTGAATGAAATAGTAAGACTTGTTGAAAATGCGATTATAGACGAACCTCCTGTATCCGTCAAGGAAGGCGGTATAATCAAGGACGGATTCAATAAAGAACTTGACAATCTCCGTCATATTATGAGTCACGGCAGGGAGATTATTGACGGAATAGAACAGCGTGAAAAAGAAGCTACGGGAATAAAAAATCTTAAAATCGGATTCAACAGGGTTTTCGGATATTATCTTGAAGTAACACGTTCTTACTATGATTTGATTCCCGATGGCTGGATTCGTAAGCAGACCCTTGCAAACTCCGAAAGATTCATTACTGAGGAACTGAAAAATGCTGAAAATGATATTTTAGGTGCAAAAGATAAGGCACTTGCACTCGAAGCTGATATTTTTGCGGAAGTACGTGATTTTATTGCAACAAGACTTGCGGAAGTCCAGAAAACGGCATCAGCAGTTGCGGCTGTGGACGTGCTGTGTTCGTTTGCGGAGGTATCATTGCGTAATCAATATGTAAAGCCGGATATTTCAATTGACGGTGCAGTTGATATTAAATGCGGTCGTCACCCTGTTGTTGAACTCATGCTGAAAGATGAAATGTTCGTTCCGAATGACGTATATATTGATACAAAATCCGACAGAATGTCAATTATCACAGGACCTAATATGTCAGGTAAATCAACTTATATGCGGCAGACTGCACTTATTGTACTTATGGCACAGATTGGCTGCTTTGTACCTGCCGATTCCGCAAGAATATCAGTTGTTGACAAGATTTTTACCCGTGTAGGTGCATCGGACGATCTTACGGCAGGACAGTCAACATTTATGGTTGAAATGAGTGAAGTTGCCGATATTCTCAATAATGCAACTCATGACAGCCTTGTTATACTTGATGAAGTCGGACGTGGTACATCAACTTTTGACGGTGTAAGTATTGCAAGAGCTGTGGCGGAATATATATGTGAAAGCAGAAAATTAGGCTGTAAGACTCTTTTTGCTACTCATTATCATGAACTCATAGGACTTGAAAATGAACTTGACGGCGTAAAGAATTACAGTATAGCCGTGAATAAGCATGGCGGTACTATAAAATTTCTGCGTAAGATAGTTCCCGGCGGAGTTGATGAGAGTTATGGTGTGGACGTTGCAAAACTTGCCGGACTTCCTGTAAAAGTAATCAGCAGGGCAAAAGAGATTTTACTTGAAATGGAATCCGCACATGATAAGCCCGTTGTAAAAAAATCAGATGAACAAATCAGCTTTAACAGTGTGAATCGTGAATCCGCACTTGATATGCTTGAAAGAACAAATATAGAAGAACTTACTGACAGTGAATGCCGTGAACTTCTGAAAGATATGGCGGAAATGCTGAAATAATTTACTGAAAGGGAGTATTTTCAGATGTCATCAATCAATATTCTGAGCAAGGAAATATCCGAACTTATCGCCGCAGGTGAAGTTATTGAACGTCCTGCATCTGTAATAAAAGAACTGGTGGAAAATTCCATAGATGCAGGAGCAGGGCATATTACTGTTGAAATCAAGAACGGCGGTACTACATATATGCGTGTGACCGACGACGGCAGCGGAATGTCATTTGAAGATGTTCCGACTGCTTTTCTCCGTCACGCAACAAGCAAGATATTCACAAAAGAAGATTTGGATAATATAAATACACTCGGATTCAGAGGTGAGGCACTTTCCTCTGTAGCGGCTGTAGGCAAAGTTGAACTCATGACAAAGCAGAAAAACTATACTTATGGTACGATTTATTCAATTGCTGGAAGTGAGGAACTTTCGCACGAAAAAGGCGGCTGTCCCGACGGAACGACTATAGTTATCCGTGATTTGTTCTATAATGTTCCTGCAAGAGCAAAATTCATGAAAAAAGATGTCACAGAAGCCAATGCGGTAAGCAATATTATGCAGAAAATTACACTCTCTCACCCTGATGTTGCATTCAAGATGATACGTGACAACAGAATTGAATTTAATTCGGCAGGCGACGGTGAACTTTATTCCGCTGTCCATGCTGTCTATGGCAAGGATTTTGCAAGGGACTTACTGCCTGTCGATTACGAATACAACGGTATCCGTATAAGCGGATATACAGTTAAGCCGCTTTATTCCAGAAGCAACAGGACTTTTCAGAATTTCTTTGTGAACGGAAGATATATACGCTCAAAATTATGTTCCACCGCACTTGAAAATGCCTATGAAAACATGGTTATGACAGGAAAATTTCCGTCGTGTGTTCTTATGATAGAAATGTCTCCGCATGATATGGACGTTAATATCCACCCTTCAAAAGCAGAGGTGAGATTCACCGACGAAAAAAGAATCACGGACGCAGTATATTTTGCAGTCAAAAATGCACTCATGAATGACGGATTAGTGTATGAATTTCAGATAAAGCAGAATCAGGAATGGAAAAAGCCTGTTGATAAAGAAAAGACTGAAACTGTTCAGCAGGAAATAATATTCAGTCCGATTGAAATAACCGACAGTCGTATAAATGAAAAGTCTACTGAAATTCCTAAAAAGACGGAGCAGGTTTTTGCTGAAAGCAGTACGGAAAAAGAGCATGAAAAAACAATTTCTGAACCTGTCAGTACAGTTGATGAGCCTATGTACGAAAGTTTTAAATATATAAGTGCCAAGAATTTTGAAAAGCCGGCTGAACCTGTTGAGATTCAACCTGAGAATGTTAAATCAGCCGAGATAAAAAAGCCCGATATAAAGATAATAGGTGAAGCTTTCGGACTGTATATTCTTGCTGAGTCTGAGAGTAGAATAATTATGGTAGACAAGCATGCTGCCCATGAGCGTATAATCTTTGAGAGACTGAGAAGCAGAAATTGCAGGCAGTACAGTCAGGCACTTCTTACGGGAATAAAAATACTTCTTACTTCCGAAGAAATTGATATTATGGAGAATAATACGGAACTTCTTGAAAATCTGGGATTTGTATTTGATTTTTCAGAACGTCCGTACATTACGGCAACTGCTGTGCCGACATTTATCATGGATACTGATATTGAGAATATAATATGTGAAGTTGCGGATAATCTGAGACTTCACAAACAGAATCCACAGTCAGAGTTTCTTGATGATATGTTTCATAATATGGCTTGCAAAGCGGCAATAAAAGCGAATGATAAAAACTCTCCTGAGGAAATGAAGTCACTTGTTGAGCAGATTCTTGCCAATGAAAATATACGTCACTGTCCGCACGGCAGACCTGTTATGTTTACAATGACGAAATCAAATATAGACCATCAGTTCAAACGTACATAGGAGTGATTTATTATGAGTGACAAGTCGTTTGTACTTGCAGTATGCGGTGCTACTGCTTCGGGTAAAACGTGGCTCGGAGTTGAACTTGCAAAAAAATATGACGGTGAGGTTATTTCAGCTGATTCAATGCAGATTTATAAGGGAATGGATATAGCTTCCGCAAAACCGACTGCTGAGGAAATGCAGGGTATACCGCATCATCTTATTGATTTTCTTGACAGAAATATACCGTTCAGCGTTGCCGATTATGTTGAGCTTGCAAATGAAAAAATCCGTGAGGTTCTTGGCAGGGGAAAACTTCCGATTATAGTCGGCGGAACGGGACTTTATATTGATTCGCTTCTGAACAACGTGAAGTTTTCGGAAGCAAAAAGCGATAATGAATACCGTGAATCGCTTTATGAAATCGCACGTACTCAGGGAAATCATGTACTATATGAACTTTTGTGCAATGCTGACCCCGAAGCGGCTGAATCGATTCATGAAAATAATCTTGTACGTGTTGTCCGTGCATTGGAAGTAATGCACACAACAGGACGTAAATTCAGTGAACTCAAAGCAGAAAGCAGACTTGTTGAAAGTCCGTATGATTCTCTTATTCTCGGTCTGAATGCTGCTGAACGTTCGGTTCTTTATGACAGAATAAATCAGCGTGTTGATATAATGGTGCAGAACGGTCTTGTTGAGGAGGCGAAAGCACTCTGGCAGGAATGTGGAATGAAAACAGCAGCGAATGCAATAGGCTATAAAGAACTTATTCCGTATTTTGAAAATATTATGCCGCTTGATGAGTGTATTGACAAAATCAGGCAGGAAACGAGACGTTATGCCAAGCGTCAGTTAACATGGTTTAGGAGAAATGAACGTATCAGGTGGATTATTATTGATGATTTTAGTCAAAAATATGAAATTTTGGAAAAATCTGAAAAAGCTATAGAAAATTACAGAATAATGTGATATAATGTATTGTGTGTATTTCTATCTCTTGAAACCTGAGTAGTTTACACATTAAAATAAAAAGAACAGGAGAATGTGTATGAACAAAGCAATTAATTTACAGGATGTGTTTCTTAACCAGTGCAGAAAGGAAAAGATTGTTGTTACAATTATCCTCACTAACGGTTTTCAGTTCAAGGGAATAGTGAGAGGATTTGACAGCTATGTTGCGATTTTTGACTGTGACGGCAAACAGCAGCTTGTTTATAAGCACGCTATTTCGACAATTATTCCGACAAGAGCCGTTTCCATTCTTGATGCTTCTGAAAAAAGCGAATAATCGGTGGTCTGAATGCGTTCAAACAAATCGGACAGCGGATTCATTGTCAAACTTCTGAGAAACGGCGTTCTGATATTGCTTCTGATTGTTTTTATCAGCATTGTATATAATTTCAATAACAAGCAGATGGCGACAGAAACCGCACTTATGTCGGAGGCTGTTTCGTCAAAGGATTTCAAAGGCGTTTTCATAAGAGCCGAAAGAGTCGTTACATTCAGCGGAAACGGAGTTCTTAGTTATAATGTTGCGGACGGCGGAAAAGTCGGAAGTGATACTGTTATTGCAGAAGTTTATCCCGATGATACGCAGATAGGCAGAAACAGGGAAATAAACCGTCTTGAAAAAAAACTCGCCATACTGAAAAAAATCCAGAATCCCGGTACTTTTGAATCCGCACAGCCGGCAAGTCTTTCCGAAAATATAGGCGAAAGCTACAGAAGTCTTATTTACAGCCGTGATATGCATAATTATGACGAACTCAGGAACGAAATGGAAAATCTACTTGTGCAGATGAGTACATATCAGATTATCACAAAGAGTGTTACGGGATTTGAACAGCAGATTACTGACATAAATGCGGAACTTGCGGAGATTAAGGCAGAATCAATCACGCCTTCGGAACTTGTTTCCTCGAAAGAGTCGGCATACTTTGTAAGCTACTGTGACGGCTATGAGTCGGAACTGACTCCGGACAGGCTTGATGAAATCACAATTGCCGACATAAATAGTATAACAGACCGCAGAAGCAATGACAATACAATAGTAGGCAAGATGATTGACGGCTATAGTTGGTATCTTGCAGGAGTTGTTGACAATTCAAGAAAAGAATATGCAGCCGGAAATTATGTACAGATTAAATTTGATTCATCTGATGAAACTTTTGATGCTGTGATAAATTCTGTCCGTGATGAGGGTGACCCTGAGCAGAGTATAATTATTATAGAATGCAGTCAATTCAATTATGACCTTGTTCAGCACCGTGCGGAAAATGCAAAGTTGATAAAGGGTGAATACAGCGGACTTAAAGTTCCTCGTGAATCAATACGTTTTGACGACATTGAAGAAAATGTATATGATGAAAACGGCGAAGTCATCGGAAGTGCGATAACAAATTATAAAGGCGTGCGTATACTCAAAGGTGAACAGATTGTTTTTAAGAAAATAGATGTCATCTATGAGGGAAGCGACTACGTTCTTTCAAGAGTGCATGACAATGATTCGGGTTATCTTGCACTTTATGACGATATTATTACTGAGGGTGAAGAAAATGGCTGAGAACTGCTATGAATATGTAAATGAAAATCTGAGGGCAATACGTGAAAATATTGCTGAAACTGCTGAAAAATGCGGAAGATGCACAGATTCTGTCCGTCTTATGGCTGTGACAAAAACAGTTGCACCTGAAATTGTAAATCATGCTGTATCGCTTGGACTTACACTTCTCGGTGAAAACAGAGTGCAGGAATTTCTTTCAAAGCAGGAAGTTTACGAAAAGTCTGCTCAGATACATTTTATCGGTCACTTACAGACTAATAAAGTAAAATATATTATAGAACCTGTGAGCGTGATTCAGTCTGTTGACAGTCTGAAACTCGCTCAGGAAATAAACCGCCTTGCAATTGCCCATAATAAAATTATGGACGTTCTCTGTGAGGTGAATATAGGCGGAGAGGATTCAAAAAGCGGTGTTTCACCCGATAATCTGAAACGTCTGCTTGAACAGATTTCAGGCATGGAAGGAATAAGAGTAAAAGGACTTATGACAATTCCGCCGCCTTCTGACAGTGATATTTTTCTCGGAAGAATGGAAGAACTGTTCAATAAGATAAAATCTGCCGGAATACAAAACGTTTCTATGGACGAGCTTTCAATGGGAATGACTCATGATTATCAGCAGGCAATTATACATGGTGCTACCATTGTAAGAATCGGCACAGGACTTTTCGGCAAAAGGAATTATTAATATTCAGGACAATATGTTTCCGGATTTTCCGCATGAATCCAGTGAAGCGAAAAATATAAGCATATGCGGAGAATGGAGAAAAATTATGAAGATTTTTGACAATATCAAGGATTTCTTTTTTGCTTCCGATGAAGATGAGGAAGAAGTATCCGCAGCAGCTCCCGCATCGTCTGATTCAAGAAGTGAGAGGGCAGCAGCATCGTCTGCTGCATACAACAGCAACCAGAATATAAGTAATAACACACCTGCTGAATATGAAGAGTCTGCTCCTGATACAGGCAGCGGAAGAAGAAATAAGGTTGTTAATATCCAGACAACAGCACAGCTTCAAGTTGTACTTGTAAAGCCGTCCGCTTTTACCGATGCAAAACAGATTGCAGACCATCTTATTGCAAAGAAAACAGTTGTTCTCAACCTTGAAACCGCATCTCCCGAAAACAAGAGAAGAATTATTGACTTTCTTGTAGGTGTTGCCTATGCAAACGGCGGAAGTCTCAAACCTGTTGCAAATCTCACTTATATTATAACTCCTTACAACGTCGGATTTATCGGTGAGGATTTAGTCGGAGAGCTTGAAAACAACGGTGTATTTATCTGATGACGGAACAGACAGACAGAATTTTTTTCGCAAAGCTGGCTGATATGGTTAACCGCTGTGAAAGAGACGGTTACAGTGTTTTTTCGTCGTTTTTTGATGAAAGACAATGTGCAGAAGCTGAAATGTGGTGCAGACGCAATACAGGCGGACTGCATTACACGTTTCACGGCGGTTTTCATGAGGCAAACCGAAAAATGCTTGCCGTTTATCCCGATTACTGTGAAGATTATATAAAAGATGAATTTCCGATAAAATGTCTTACTTTTACTTATCGGAAAGAAGATAGGTTGAATCACCGTGATTTTCTGGGTTCTTTTATGGGGCTTATGCTTAAAAGAGATACTATAGGTGATATAGTCGTTTCAGAAGGAATTGCACAAACCGCTGTTACAGAAGTTGCTGCAAAGGATATTTTATCATCTGTTTCAAAAATCGGCAGAACAGGCATAAAAGTATCTGACAGCCGTGATTTCGAGCTTTCTCTTTCTGATATACAGCAGTTTAGGGATATAGGCGGTACTGTTGCTTCTCTCAGACTTGACTGTATAACCGCACTTGCTGCAAATATAAGCCGTGAAAAAGCAGTTTCATTTATACGTGCGGACAGAGTTGACGTTAATCATTTTACTGTCTCCTCTGTTTCCCATGAACTCAAAGAGGGCGATATACTTTCAATTCGTGGCTTCGGAAGATTTATTCTTTCGGCTGTGAACGGCTTGACAAAAAAGAGCCGTATACGCATTATTTTGAAAAAATATATTTAATTCAGAGGTGAATAATTTATGATTACTTCTAAAGATGTAAGAAATAAAAGATTTGAAAAAGCTGCTTTCGGCTATAAGCAGGAAGAAATTGACGAGTTTCTTTCTCAGCTTGAAGCGGAACTCGACGAAATGGAACGTGAGCGTACGGAAGCCAACAGTAAAATCCAGATTCTTGCTGATAAGGTCAGAGAATACATGAAAGACGAAGATGCTATCAAGGACGCTCTTCTTACTGTTCAGAAACAGAAGTATGAAATTATCAATGATGCCAATACAAAGGCTGAAAAGATTATTGCTGAGGCTCAGGCTAAGGCTGATGAACTTGAGGACGAGGCTGTACGTCAGCACGCTGTTGCAATGGAAAAGAACAGAGCTGAAATTGCCAAGGAGCAGGAAAGTCTTATTGAAGCACGCCGTCAGGTTTCAGACTTCAAAAAGAGTCTTTTTGATATGTACAAGTCTCATCTTGAAATGATTTCAACTATGCCTGAAGCTTATGAATATGAAGAAGAAACTGCTGAAGAAATTGCAGCTGCCGTTGCAGGCGGTAATGATTAATAATTGATATAATTTAAAGGAGTGTGATACCAATGGCACAAGATTATAATGCAACTATAAATTTACCTAAAACCGATTTCCCAATGCGTGGAAATCTTCCGAAAAGAGAGCCTGAAACTCTTGAAAAATGGGAAAACAACAGACTTTATTATAAAATGATTGAAAAAAATGCAGGTAAGCCTACATTTATTCTCCATGACGGCCCGCCTTATGCAAACGGTGAAATTCATCTCGGGACTGCACTCAATAAAACTCTCAAGGATTTTATTGTGAAATACAAGAATATGAGCGGTTTCTGTTCACCTTATGTTCCCGGTTGGGATACTCATGGTCTGCCGATTGAACTCAAAGCAATGAAAGCTATCGGCGTTGAGAACGGAGCAATTCCGCCTGTTGAACTCAGAAAGCACTGTCATGACTACGCTATGACACACGTTGCAAATCAGATGAAGCAGTTCAAAAGACTTGGTTCTCTCGGCGATTACGATTATCCTTATCTTACACTTCGTCCCGATTATGAAGCAAGACAGGTGGAAGTTTTCGGTGCAATGGCAAAGAAAGGCTATATGTATAAAGGTCTTAAGCCTGTTTACTGGTGTCCCGACTGCAATACCGCACTTGCTGAAGCTGAAATCGAGTATTCAAATGACCCTTGCTATTCAATCTATGTAAAATTCAATGTAATCGACGACAAGGGTATTTTCACAAATCTCGGACTTGATATTTCTAAGATTTATTTCGTAATCTGGACAACAACTACATGGACAATTCCTGGTAACCTTGCAATCTGTCTCGGACCTGAATATAACTATACTCTTGTAAATGCAAACGGTGAGTATTATGTTATGGCTGAGGAACTTGTAAAGACTACAATGGAAACAGCAGGTATTACAGAATATACAACAGAACATATTTTCACAGGTGCTGAACTGGAATGCATGAAAACAAAGCACCCTCTCTATGACCGCTCGTCACCGATTATCGTCGGCGACCATGTAACTCTTGAAAGCGGTACAGGCTGTGTTCATACTGCTCCTGGATATGGTGTAGAGGACTTTGAAGTATGCAAGAATTACGATGACATCGGTATCATTGTGTGCGTTGATTCAAAGGGCAGACAGACTGCCGAAGCAGGTGAGTTTGAGGGGATGGACACCGATGAGGCTAACAAGGCTATTGCCGAAAAACTGGTTGAAGTCGGTGCAATGCTTGCAACACAGAAAATCGTCCATCAATATCCGCACTGCTGGAGATGCAACAGTCCTATTATTTATCGTGCAACAGAACAGTGGTTCTGTTCTGTAAACGGATTCAGGGATGAAGCAGTCAAGGCTATTGAAGATGTTCAGTGGATTCCTGAATGGGGCGAGGACAGAATCAAAGGAATGGTTCGTGACAGAAGCGACTGGTGCATTTCACGTCAGAGAACATGGGGTGTGCCAATTCCTGTAATCTACTGTAAGGACTGCGGAAAGCCGATTTATACAGATGAAACAATCAAGGCAATTGCTGATTTGTTCCGAGCAGAGGGTTCGGACGCATGGTGGACAAGGGAAGTAAGCGAATTTATTCCGTCAACAGTCAAGTGCGAATGTGGCTGTGGTGAATTTACAAAAGAATATGACATCATGGATGTATGGTTTGACAGCGGCGTATCACATACTTCTGTTATGGAGCAGTTTGACTGTCTCAGTTTCCCTGCTGATTTGTACTTGGAGGGTGCGGACCAGTACAGAGGCTGGTTCCAGTCGTCACTTCTCACATCTGTTGTATATCACGGCTGTGCACCTTACAAGGCAGTATGTACACACGGCTGGGTTGTTGACGGCGAAGGCAAAGTAATGCACAAGTCACTCGGAAACGGTATTGACCCCCACGAAATCACAGATCAGTACGGTGCTGATATTCTCAGACTGTGGGTAGCATCTTCCGACTATCATAGCGACATCAGAATTTCAAAGACAATTCTCGGTCAGCTTTCTGATGCTTACAAGAAAATCAGAAATACAGCAAGATTCATTCTTGGAAATCTCGGAAACGGCAGTGGATTTAATCCCGATAAAGACAGTGTTTCCGACGATAAGCTTACAGAACTTGACAAGTGGGCAATGATGAAGCTTGACAAGCTTATTGACGAAGTAAAGGGCGGATATGAGAAATACGATTTCCATATTGCATTCCATGCAATCCATAATTTCTGTGTAGTTGATATGTCAAATTTCTATCTTGACATCATCAAGGACAGACTTTACTGCGAAAAAGAGGATTCAGAAATCCGCCGTGCAGCTCAGACTGTAATGTATCGCATTCTCAGTGCAATTACACGTCTTTCAGCTCCGATTATTTCGTTCACAGCAGAAGAAATCTGGAATTTCATGCCTCACAGTTCAGAGGACGATACAGAAAGTGTATTCCTTAATCAGATGCCTGAAAAATCAGATATTGAGTTCAGCGACGAATTTATCAGCAAGTGGGAATTTATCTATAATGCACGTGAAGCTGCAAACAAGTCGCTTGAAGAAGCAAGAAATACAAAGACAATCGGTAAATCACTTGAAGCTAAAATCGTAATCAGGAGCAGTGATGCCGATTATGACAGATATTCCGCACTTTCGGAACAGCTCAAGGAGATTCTTATTGTATCTGATATATCTGTAGAAAAATCAGATGCTGAGACGGTATTTGAAGTCGGAAAGGCAGACGGCGGCAAGTGTGAGAGATGCTGGTGCTATTCAAAATACGTAGGCACAAACTGCAATCACCCTGCACTCTGTGAAAGATGTGCTGTTGTTGTTGAAGCATAAATCATGAATAATACTGCCTGCTGTTTATGTTTCAGCAGGCAGTGTTGTGAAAGGAAAGATATGAGTATACTGCTTATTATAGCGGCTCTTGTTCTTATTGCAATTGACAGGTTTGTGAAAAACTGGGCGGTTGATACGCTACAGCCCGTGCATACTATGGATTTTATTAAATTCGGTGATTTCAAGATAATTGATTTGACTTATCTTGAAAATGACGGTGCAATTTTCGGCAGTATGTCAGGGCAGAAATGGTTTCTTATCGGATTTACTTCAATTATAATCGTCATAGGAATCATCGCTATGTTTTTTTCTGTCAGGAAATCAAAGCTGCTTAGTTTCTGTATCATGCTTTTTGTTGCAGGCGGAACAGGAAATCTTATAGACCGTATACATTTCGGCTATGTGGTTGATATGTTTGAAATAAAGCTTTTCCATTTTGCAATATTCAATGTTGCCGATATATGCGTAACGTGTGCATTTGTAATGATATTTGTGTATATACTTTTTATAGAACCGAAAGCCGAAAAAGCAAAAAAAATTACAGAGGCTGAAAAAAATGAGTGAAATTATTACGATTCAATGCGTATCCGATGATTCGGGAGCAAGAATAGATAAGTACATTTCGGACAGTATTTCAGACCTCACACGTTCGGCAGTTCAGGGAATTATTTCATCGGGCGGAGTTCTTGCGGACGGTGCGGAAATCAGCAAGAATTACAGAATCAAAGGCAGTGAAATAATTACTGTTGAACTGCCCGAGCCTCAGCCGATGGACGCTGTACCCGAAAATATTCCGCTTGATATTGTCTATGAAGATGATGACTTGCTTGTTGTGAATAAGCCGAAAGGTATGGTTGTTCACCCTGCGCACGGCAATTATACGGGTACTCTTGTTAATGCCTTGCTTTATCACTGCGGAGACAGTCTTTCGGGAATAAACGGCATAATCCGTCCGGGAATTGTCCACAGAATTGATAAGAATACAAGCGGACTTCTTATCGTTGCAAAAAATGATAAATCACACCTTCATCTTGCTGAACAGATTAAGGCTCACAGCTTTACAAGAGAGTATGAAGCTATTGCATCGGGGTACTTCAAAGAAACAGAAGGTAAAATAGACGCACCAATAGGACGGCATAAAACTGAACGCAAAAAAATGTGTGTTACTTCTGAGAACTCCAGAAATGCTGTTACTCATTACAGCGTAATAAAGCAGTACGGCGGATATGCTCATGTAAGATTGAGACTTGAAACAGGTCGCACACATCAGATACGTGTACATCTGGCATATATCGGTCATGCTGTACTGGGCGACGACGTTTACGGCAAGGCTTACAAGGGTATTGATGGGCAGTGCCTTCACGCACGTAAAATAGGATTTATTCACCCGACTGCAAATGAGTATATGGAGTTTACAAGTGAACTTCCCGACTATTTTGTTTCAGTACTTAATAAGCTTGAAAAGCAATAGGAGGCAGGATATGTTTAAGTATTCGGAAATACGTGAAGAAAATGAGAAAATGGCAAGAGAATACGATAAGAAAATTGTTGATATGCTTGCAGCTGGAGATTATGAGGGAGTATTTTCGATTGTTGATGATTTTGATAATGGCTGGGCAAAAGAAAATCTGAATGAACTTGCTGAAACAATGGAAATGGATATGAAAGACAACGATATTAGAATTTCACCATACGATATAGCTGAAATACCCGATATAACCTATAAAGACGGCAGTAAATATGAACGTGAACTTATCTTGTATTATGAAGAAAGTTATGATTTTCATTATGACTGTGACCTTCTGCCGACTGATTTAACATTGATGCTGGATTTCATTTATAGCAATGGTATGTATAAAGTTGTTTTCTATGACATTCATCAGATGTAATTGCTTTTAAGGGGGGACTGCTGATTGTTTGAAGATATAACAAAAGTAATACTTTTCAGCGATATGGACGGAACATTATTGAACTCCAAAAAGCTGATTAGTGATACTGACAGAAAAGCTATTGAGAAATTCACGTCATTTGGCGGAAAATTCACGGTTGCAACAGGTCGCACGATACAGACCTTTGCACGTTCTCAGCGTTTGCTTAATCTTAAAATGCCCGTTATAATGTACAACGGAGCAATGATTTATGATTATTCCGCAGAAAAAATACTATATTCGCAGTCCTTACCCAAAGTAAGCCGTGAAATGACAGCGAAAATCATGAGTTTCATGAGCGACTGCGGAGGGGAAGTTCTGAGGACAGACGGGACGTATGTTTTCAGCAATAACGAGTACGAACAGCTTCACACGAATTTATGCGGTATAGAACCCGAATATATGGAAATTGACGAAATTCCTGAAGGTGACTGGCTGAAAGTGCTTTTTGCACTTGCACCCGAAAGAGTATCTTTACTGGAAGATAAAATCAGACGTTTAGAGTATTACAAATATGCTGATTTTGTCCGTTCAGCAGATATTTTTCTTGAGATGTTACCGAAAGGGATAAGCAAAGGCTCGGCACTGAATGAGTACAGAAAGCTTGACGGTATGGCGGATTTTACATTTGTTGCAATCGGTGATTTTGATAATGACATTGAGATGATAGCCAATGCTGATATTGGCGTATGCCCTGCAAATGCGGAGGAATCAGTAAAAAATATTTCCGATATTGTGCTGGACAGTACAAATGATAATGGTGCTGTTGCAGAACTTATAAATTATATAATTGATAAAACGGAGGGTGAATAAAATGATGAAGAAACTGCCTATTATTTTTATCCTTATGGCAATTCTTGTTCCGTCCATGCTTGGATATGTGAAGAAGTCCAAAGAAGCACAGGCAAGATATGATGCCAAAAGTGCGTCGTATGACTATGATATTGGCTGGGACGATTGATTATAAATTTTAACGGAGGTAAATATGGAAGATTCAATGAAAAAGAATTTGCAGAAAATTGCCTGCAAAGTAAGAATGGGCGTTATTGAGGGAACTTACAACGCAAAATCAGGTCATCCGGGCGGTTCACTCTCAATCAGTGACCTTCTGACTTATCTGTATTTCAACAAAATGAATGTAAGTTCAGCAGACCCCGAAAATCCCGACAGAGACAGATTTGTATTGTCAAAAGGTCATACAGCTCCCGCACTTTATGCTGTACTTGCACAGAAAGGATATTTTTCGGAAGATGAACTGAAATCACTCAGACACATCGGTGCAATGCTTCAGGGTCATCCTTGTATTCATACTCCGGGAGTTGATATGTCAAGCGGTTCGCTCGGTCAGGGAATTTCAGCAGCCTGCGGTATGGCACTTGCAGGAAAACTTGATAATAAGAATTACAAGGTTTATTCAGTACTCGGTGACGGCGAGATTGAAGAGGGTCAGGTATGGGAAGCTGCTATGTTTGCGGCACATTATAAGCTTGATAACCTTGTTGCAATCGTTGACAGAAACGGACTCCAGATTGACGGTGCAATCACGGAAGTATGTTCTCCTGAACCGATTACAGACAAATTTTCCGCATTCGGTTGGCACGTAATCACAATGGACGCTCATAACTTTGACAGCATTGAATCCGCATTTGCCGAGGCTGATAAAATCACAGGAAAGCCTGTTGCAATTATTCAGCAGTCCGTTAAGGGAAAGGGAGTTTCATTCATGGAAAATCAGGTAGGCTGGCATGGTAAAGCTCCGAATAAAGAGGAGTACGAACAGGCTATGATGGAACTTTCCGCACAGTTAAAGGAATTGGAGGACTAATATAATGGCAGATGTAATCAAAAAGGCTACCAGAGACAGCTATGGTGAATCACTGAAAGAGCTTGCTGAGGAATACAATAATTTAGTTGTCCTTGATGCTGACCTCGCTGCTGCTACTAAAACAGGTATTTTCAAGAAAGCATATCCCGAACGTTTTTTTGACTGCGGAATTGCAGAAGCCAATATGATGGGAGTTGCGGCAGGTCTTGCATCATGTGGAAAAATTCCTTTTGCAAGTACTTTTGCAATGTTTGCAGCAGGAAGAGCATATGAAATAGTAAGAAATTCTATCGGCTATCCTCATCTCAATGTAAAAATCGGTGCAACTCATGCGGGAATTTCAGTAGGCGAGGACGGAGCAACTCACCAGTGCAACGAGGATATTGCTTTAATGCGTACAATTCCGGGAATGACTATTATAAATCCATGCGATGATGTTGAAGCAAGAGCCGCTGTAAGAGCTGCTGTAGAGTTCAATGGTCCTGTGTATATGCGATTCGGCAGACTTGCAGTACCTGTAATAAATGACAGTGAGACTTATAAATTTGAGCTTGGCAAGGGCGTTATAATGAAAGACGGCAATGATGTTACTATAGTTGCAACAGGTCTTATGGTAAATGAAGCACTTGAAGCAGCAAAGGTTCTTGAAACTGAGGGTATTTCCGCAAGAGTTGTGAATATTCATACAATCAAGCCGCTTGACAAGGAACTTATCTGTAAATGTGCAGAAGAAACAGGTGTAATTGTTACGGCTGAAGAACACAGCGTAATCGGTGGACTTGGTTCGGCAGTTGCAGAAGCCGTAACAGAGTGCTGTCCCGTGCCTGTTATTAAAGTAGGCGTTAATGATGAATACGGCTATTCTGGTCCTGCTGTTGACCTGCTTAAAAAGTTCGGTCTTTCAGCAGAAAATATTGCTGATAAAGCAAGGGAAGCAGTTAAATTGAAATAATCACAATCACCGCACAGGGCAGATTACTTTGTGCGGTGATTGATTTAGGGTGAAATTATGAAAGTCACTAAGATAATTTTAAGCCACAGACAGGCGGAATCGGTGAAAGGAATTGCAGAACAGGATTACTGTCTGTATCTTTTCCGCAATCCTGTTATATTCAGTATAGGTGGTATAGAAAGAGTGTACAGTGGCTGTACGGCGATACTCTATTCAGGCGGAAAAAAACAATATTTCAGAGGTTTAGCAAGCAAAGGACTTAAATATGATATGGTCTGCTTTCGTCTGTCATCGGCAGACAGACAGTATATTACTGATATGGATATTCCGTTTGATATACCTGTTGAACTTCCCGATGATTTTATTATTGCATCTGCTTTAAAGAGTATGAAAATCCATTATGATATGTCGGAACGACGGAAATTCGAATTTTCCGAACTTTATATGCGTATCATATTAATCAGTCTTGAAGATGCACACAGCAGTATAAAAGCAGAAAGAGATAATATACCAAAATATCCAGGGCTCAGAGAACTTCGCAATTCTGTATACGATACACCTCTGCGTGAATGGTCTGTTGATATGGCATGCCGTAAGCTTGCTGTAAGCAGGACGTATTTTCACAGGATATATGCCGATGCATTCGGAACTACATTTCAGCAGGATATTATTGAAAGCCGTCTGATATATGCATCTCAGTTGCTTGTCGATACTGAACTTTCGGTGAGTGCAATTGCAGAAAAATGCGGATATGAAAGCGACTCGTATTTTATGAGGCAATTCCGAAAACACAGAGGCTGTACACCGACTGAATACAGAAAGAAAAAATTGTCGGATTCAGATGAGTGAAAAAATGGTGAAAAAACGGAAAAAGTCTTTACATAATCTGTCGTTTGTGATATAATTTAATTGGCTTTAAGCGATTAAAAAAAGATGAAAAAAGACAAGGAGAAAACAAAATGTCAAAAGGATACAAAAAGAAAAAGTACCGTGTAAGATATGACAGGGTTGTTATTGCAGTGCTGATTCTGGTGACAATCGCTGTAATTGTCACATCATGTACAAAAGCTATTTTCGGCGGAAATGAACCTGATATTAATAATAATAATTATATGGAAAGTTCGCCCGATGAATCAAGTGATGTACCTGAAAATCCGTCGGACAGTACAGATACAGAACCGTCTGAAATCACAACAAATGAAGTTCAGACAACAACCGCTGAACCTGAAACACTTGACGGCTATAAAAAAGAATCCCATACTTATGATGATATTTATAAAGGCGACCTTGTTCTTGTAAATGCCGAATATGAATATAAATTCTTCAGTGACGATATTGATGTTGTTGCTTTGCGTGACAATAAGAATGACTATTATTCCTCAGGTGACTATGTTACATCGCTTGACAAAACGGCACTCTATCATCTCAATGAAATGATTGAAGCATATGCCAAAGAAAATAATCTTGAAACTACCAATATATTTGTGCAGGACGGCTATAGAACCTATGAGGAACAGGTTGAACGCCATAACACAGGAAAGTCACGAACTTTTGAAGCAGGCTACACCGATTATCATACTGGACGTACATTTGATATGTTCTATAATGACAGTGAAAGCGGTACGGGATTTGCATATTTCTCTGCTGAAGGAAAGTATGAGTGGTTTGCGGAAAATGCAGAAAACTACGGCTTTATAGTGCGTTTTCCTGAGGATAAACAGGAAATTACAGGTGAAAAGCCGAGAGCTTATACATACAGATATGTCGGTATTCCGCACGCATCATACATCAGTTCAAATAATCTCTGCATGGAAGAGTATATTGAAGAATTAAAAGTACATACTATTGATAATCCGCTTCAAATCACATCAAACGGCAGAAATTACAGCGTATACTATATGGCGGCTGAAAAGTCTGATGAAAATGAAATACTTGTTCCGTCAAATAAGATATATACGGTTTCGGGAAATAATTCTGACGGATTCATCGTTACAGTTATAGAATAATCGGAAAGAAATGAGAGTAATTTGAAAAGAGTATCGCTTTTTTTAGGTATAATAATATGTGCCGCTTCTCTGGTGTCATGCGGAAATGACAGCAGAGGTGACGGCACGGGGCATATGTATAACGCACCACTGCTGGGAAATCCCGAAAGTCTTGACCCACAGTTTGCCGATGACCCGTCATCTAATACAGTAATAAAGAATCTTTACAGCGGACTTATGCAGATTGACAGTAGTGGTAATGTAGTCTGCTGTAATGCTGAAAGCTATACTGTTTCAGATGATGGACTTATATACACATTCAGGCTGAAAGATGATAATTTCTGGTTTTTTGATGTGAATGACGATGATGTTATAACCGAAGATGAATATTTCCCTGTTACTGCAAAAGACTATGTTTTTGCACTTCAACGTATTCTTGACCCTAAAATGAAATCACCTTATGCCGGAGAGTTTATGTGCATAATGGGTGCATCGTCTGTAATTTATGGTGAAGAACCTGTGAGTTCGGCAGAAATTCTTGCCGCTGATGAACATACACTTATGATAGTCCTTGAAAGACCGAATGTGGAGTTTTTAAGTCTCATGGCATCACCTGCCTCTTATCCATGCAATGAAGAATTTTTTAATTCTACCAAAGGAAGATACGGACTTGATGACAGGTCTGTTATGTCAAACGGTGCATTTTATGTGAGACAATGGTTTTATGATGATTACGGCAATAATAACATTCTTTATATGAAAAGAAATGATGCAAACTGGAGTGAAACATTCGATATTGCACCGTCATTTCTCAGCTTTACCATTGAAAGAAGTGAATCCGATATACGTGAGATTTTCAAGAAAGATGAGATAGAATGCTTTACTACTCCTGATGCGTCTGCTTATAATACTGAAAAATATTCGGTAAACGGTATAAGTGCAACTACTCTGGGACTTATTTTCAATACGAAAGATAAATACTTTTCAAATGAAAATCTGAGAAAAGCACTTTCACTTGCAATAGACAGGGATTCAGTTAGCAATGAACTTGACAGCGATTTGCAGATTGCAGGCGGAATAATTCCTCCCGCTGTGAAATTTCATGGAAGAAGTTACAGAGAACTTGTTTCGGACAAGCAGTTTGTTTCATATAATAAAGAAGAAGCAGTCAACTGCTGTAATACTGCCAAAAAAGAACTGAAAACGGAAACTGTTGAATCCGTCAGAATACTGGTCAATGCAGAAACTGTTAATTCAGCTTGTCTGCATTTAATATCACAGCAATGGCAGGATATTTTAGGATTATATATAAGTATTGAAGATGTTACGCCCGATGAATTTTATCAGCGTATTGCCGACGGAGATTACAGTATCGCACTTTATCCTGTAAAAGGCAGAAGTGCAAATGCGGTTTCCGTAATACGTGAATTTGAAAATACAAAATGCCTTGAAAAAACAGTTCCCGAAGAAAAGCTTTCGTCATCACTTATGTGCTGTAATTCCGTTGATGAAGTCATTCAGTCGTGTACTTCTGCGGAAAGTACAATAATAGACAGTGGTCTGTTTATTCCGCTGTTTTATAAAAATTCCTACCTGATTGCTGATAAGGATAATGAACAGATAATATATGACCCTTTTACGGGGTCGGTTGATTACAGACTTGCACTGAATTATGATTAAACAAAAAACGCATTCCCTGAAATAAGAGAATGCGTTTGTTTTTTACTGGTCTTTGTGCATTTCAGTAATTGCATCTGAAAATCTTTCAATGACATCAAAAACAGCATTAATGCTCTGCTCATGATGTTTGAAATAAGTATAATATCCGCCATAGATAAGAAATGTCATAGTCATTTTATTTTCGGCACTGGGTTGATAATCCGGATAGGCTATATAGATTATTTTGTACAGTTCCTCTTCAAACAAATCCATAAAGCTACTGCTTCTGTTGCCCTCAAAGAGAATTTTAATAAGCTGTTCGTTTGCAACAAAGGATTCAGTAAGTTCTTTTATAAAGCTCTTATTATCTTTGAAAATATTTTCAGGACGTTCAATACCATCAAGACAGCTTTGCACAACGTCACGCTCCAAAGTTTCAGACAAATCATAAATATCATGGTAGTGCAGATAGAATGTAGCTTTATTTATGTTCGCAAGCATGGAAAGTTCTTTGACGGTGATTTTTTCGAGTGGTTTTTTTGAACGAAGCTGTAAAAATGCATTTCTTATAGCACATTTTGTTTTTTCAATACGTAAATCCATAGTACACCTCATAATTAGACTTTTTTAGACTGCTGTTGTTTAATTGATATTAGTAAATAATTGCTTATTGAAATTTATCAATCATTATCTTATAATATATTATAGTATATTAATATTCTGTTGTCAATATTTTCAGTTGAATTTTTATAAGGAAAGGTGAACTTGATGGATATTTATGGTTTTTATAAGGGTGACTGTTTCAATGCGTATGAGTATTTGGGAGGACATCTCCAAAACAAGGGGACAATGTTCAGAACTTATGCACCGAATGCAGTGAAAGTTTCTGTTATCGGCGATTTCAGTGAATGGAAAGATATTCCTATGGAACAGGTTGCGGACGGGAATTTCTATGAACTTTATTGTAACGAAGCAAAAGAGGGTATGCGTTACAAGTACAGAATTTACGATAAAAAAGGCAATTTTATAGACCACTGTGACCCATACGGATACAGCAGTGAACTCCGTCCGGGAACGTGTTCTGTAATACGCAGTCTGGATTATAAGTTTCATGATACAAGATGGCTCAATAAGCGTACAGACGGCAGGGATAAGCCGATGAATATTTATGAGGTACATCTTGGCTCATGGCGTAAACCAGAACCGAAGGAGGGAT
The DNA here is from genome assembly GCA_029063695.1 of Ruminococcus sp. Classification (GTDB taxonomy): domain Bacteria; phylum Bacillota; class Clostridia; order Oscillospirales; family Ruminococcaceae; genus Ruminococcus. The sequence goes on along the minus strand of JAIDNR010000308.1, from coordinate 9,778 downwards.
GTGCGGAATGGTACAATTATTCGGAAATAGCGGACGAATTAATAAATTATGTTCTGGAATGCGGATATAACTTTATAGAATTTATGCCTCTCAGCGAACACCCTTGTGATGAATCCTGGGGTTATCAGGTAACAGGATTCTTTGCACCTACTTCACGATACGGTACACCGCAGCAGTTGATGGAACTTGTTGACAAATGCCATAAGAACAATATAGGAGTGATAATGGATTTTGTGCCTGTTCATTTTGCCGTTGACCACTATGGACTTACCGAATATGATGGTACAAAGCTCTATGAATATCCTGATGATTCCATCGGATATAATGAATGGGGAAGCCGTAATTTTATGCACTCCAAAGGCGAAGTCCGTTCATTTTTGCAGTCGGCGGCTGATTACTGGCTCAGTATATACCACTTTGACGGCTTGCGTATGGACGCAGTACGCAATATAATTTACTGGAATGGTGATGAACACAGAGGGGAAAATCATATAGCTATAAACTTTGTAAGAAATATGAACAGAGGTCTTAAAGTTCGTCACCCGTCGGCAATGCTTATAGCTGAGGATTCATCTGCCTATCCTCATGTAACGGAATCACTTGAAAACGGCGGACTTGGCTTTGACTATAAATGGGATTTGGGCTGGATGCACGATACACTTGAATATTTCCAGTGTTCGCCTATGTACCGCACCCGTGATTATCATAAGCTTACTTTTTCAATGATATATTTTTACAGTGAAAGATTTATTATGCCGTTTTCGCATGATGAAGTTGTACATGGAAAAGCGACTATAGTTCAGAAAATGAACGGCGATTATGATAATAAGTTCCCACAGGCAAGGGCTTTGTATATGTATATGACAGTTCACCCGGGCAAAAAGCTTAACTTTATGGGAAATGAATTCGGACAGCTCCGTGAATGGGACGAAAAGCGTGAACAGGACTGGTCTATGTTGAAATATCCTGTACACGATGCTTTCAGGGAATATATAAAATCTCTGAATATGATTTATCTAAAATACAATGCCCTGCACTATGATTTTGACCCTCTGAATTTTGAATGGTCTGACTGCAATTCGGCTGACAGATGTGTGTATGCAATCCGCAGGAAAAGTGCACAGGGTCATATTTTAGCTGTCATGAATTTCTCTGACTGGAATCAGAAAGATTATTCCATAACGGTAGGTGACGACTGGAAAGAAAAACTTCTGCTTGATTCCGATGATTGCAAATTTGGCGGAAGTACAGTTGACAATAAAGCGACATTCACAAGAAATGGTGATAAACTTGTTATGGATATTCCGCCATACAGCGGCAGGATATTTTTATTAAAGAAAAAATAATAAATATAAGATGTTCCGTTAGTGTATCAAAACGGTTCACAGATAAGAAAATTAAAATAAAAGAGGAATACAATATGAGTTTTATTGATTCATATAAAAGGCTTGAAAAATTATGCAGTGAAATGTATGGTGATACTCATGGTCTATCAACTTATATTGATGAAATGATTGGTAAGCCGGACGGCTCCTATTATGTGTCAGGCTGGAATGAAGACCTAAAGCAGTTAAAACATTATCGTTGGGTAAGAAATCAAATCGTACACGAACCGGATTGTACCGAAGAAAATATGTGCGAACCCGGTGATATGCAGTGGCTTGATAATTTTTATTCTCGTATCATGTCAACCAACGATCCGCTTGCGTTATATCGTAAAGTAAAAAGCCTGTACAGAGTGCAAAAGCCGATACCAAAACTGATAAAAAAACCACAGCAAACATATTCGTCAAACCCAACGAGTTATACAAATCAACAATATAGAAAGACATCATCTAAACTCACGGGGTACTTAACATACTTAATGGGAGCGCTTCTTGTCGTTGTTGTTTTCATTGCTATGGGAGTTTTCATTGCAAATATTTATCACCCAATTTATTAAAAAGTCCTTTTTCCTTAGTCAACTGTTTTAATACACTACCGACGTTCCGAAGAAAATTCAGGAACGTCCTTTATTTTACTTCTTTTTTGAATCGGCACGGAAATCAGATGGTGAAACACCGACTGACATTTTGAATTGCCTTACAAAATAGTTGTATGATGAATAACCGCATTCTTTTGATATATCTGTGATAGTCATATTTGTTTTTGAAAGAAGTTCCTTTGCCTTTTCAATGCGGAATTCTATCATTTCTTCGATGATACTTTTTCCGAAATATGATTTATATATTTTCTGAAGATAGCTTTTGCTCAGATAAAGATTATCGGCAATATTATCTATACTCCACGGAAGCTCAGGATTTTTCATAATTTTCCCACGAAGTAAGCATAGTTTTTCAAACTGCGGATTCATATTACTCTCGGATATATTATAGTTGAAGATTCTGTTTACAGATGCTTTGTGCATTGCATTGCTCAGGTTAAGTCCTCTGTTTATTTCATGATTGTACAGTCCGACGATGAAATCAATATTGCAGTTTATATCAGAAGTAAATTGTGTTTTCTTTATTTTTTCAATAAGTCCGTTAATAATTTCATTGCTTCGGTTATTGTAAGAAGTTATTATAATAAATGTATCAGATGTCCAGATACCGCACATTTCATTATCTTTGATAAGTTCTTTAAGGAAATCTGCAAAGCAGGCAGTTATTTTCAGGCATTTCTGTTCACCGTTCTGAAAATATATTTTATTCAGACCTGTAAGCTGAATGCGGATAAAGTCGGTGGGTATACCTTGTACATCATACGATTTAATCATATCTGTAAAATTTTTTTCTATACCATCTCTGTTAAGTAAGCCTGTATTTTTATCATATATTGCAGCACGGCTTGCATTTGCCGAAGCATTCTTCAGCATCAGTTTTATGTACAGATGTTCCAGTGAAATATTTACATAATTTATCCAGTAAGGATAAATATGACTGAAACTTATCGGTTCTTTTCCGAATGATACAGCGGCATATCCAAAAAAGTTTTTATTATAGTGCAGGGGAGATATATAATAAGCAGAGGGATATGGCAGTTTACAGCCAAATGCGGAAATAATTTCAGATGAGCTGAAATACTCTCCGGAAATATCCTCTCTTTTTGTTGCAGATTTTGAAAGGATTGTTTTAACTTTATCACCGTTTTTAAATGTAAGACTGTCATTAAGTTCAATATATTTTTGTGTAAGGCATATTTCAAGCCGCTTTATTTTATATATGTAATATGTATAATTGTCAAGCCTGTCTGCGAAATCAGCTATATTATTTGTATCCGATATATCAAACAGCATATCACGGTTGAGAATATCGTATTCAAGACGTGAGTTTATTTTGTCTTTTCTTGTGACAGTTTTGTTGAAATTAAATGCCTGACTACAGCCACAGCTCAGACCGAATATGATTCCGCCGTCATTATTGTGGATTTTAATGCATATTTTTCCTGTTATTATTCTGTAAAGTCTACGGAAAGATTCCGCACCGAGCTGAAAATTAGGACGGCTGAATGTAGTTATTGAAGGCGAATAATTCTTTGCTTCGTCTGTATTGTCATATCCTGTAACGGCTATATCTTCGGGAACTCTTATTCCGCCGTTTATAAGTGTTTCTGTAAGGATTATAGCTGAATGGTCATTTCCACATACAACGGCATCGGGTTTCTCCAGTTCACCGTTTATAATCTTTTCCGCAAGTGATTTTGCGGCATCTTCCCAGAAATCACCGTAAATACAGCTTTTTCTGTCATAATACAACCCGTGTTTTTTCATTGAAGCCTTAAAGCCGTTCATGCGTTCGTGTGATACAAACACATTTTTTGGACCTGTAAGGCAGTAAATTTTATTGCACCCATGAACATCGATAAGATGGTCTGTTATCTGCTCAAATGCGGAATAATCATCAATAGCAGTTGATTCAAAACGTTCGTGGTCAGATGAATCAAGAAGCATTACAGGCTTTTCGGAACGTTCAAGAAGTTCATCAACATAGTTTACGATTTTTTCGTTATAAAAAGTATTTCTTTCATATAAGAATCCGTCAAACTTATTAGAAAGAATAAGCTCAAATATTTTTTTGTCATAATCTTTATGCAAAGTATCAAGAGAAAAATTATGCAAAGATGTAAGTATAGCAATATCACAATTGTTTTTGAATGCCTGAGTAATAATTCCTTTCAGGATTTCTTCCTGAAAATTAACATGGCATGATGTTATAACAACACCTATCAGCAGCCTTTTTTTCACAATCAAATCTCCCTGCACAAATATAATATATATAATATTATATCATATTTTGATGTAAAAAGCAAGATTAAATTGAATATATTTTTTGAAAAAGCAAAATAATCTTCTTAATATGATATAATAATTCATTGCCAAATATGAAAAGAATGTGTATAATAATATTAATGTAAATAATATCTGTTAAAAAATAAAAATGATTCAAGGGGGATAATATTTTATGAAGTTCAGTTTCAGACGTGCTGCTTCTGCAATGTCGGCACTGGTAATTGCCTCAACTTCTGTTTCAATTCCGAAAGCCACTGAGAATTTTTCGGCAAATGCAGCATCAAATGTAATGCTTGAATATCTTGACAGAGGTATTTCGGCGGTCAATACAGGAAAGGGAATGCTTGTAAGCTGGCGTTATCTTGCAAATGATGATGATAATGCAGTATATAAGCTATACCGTGACGGCTCACTTATCTATACAAGTGAAGCAGGACAGTCAACCTGCTATCTTGATGCACAGGGAAGTGCTTCTTCAAAGTATCGTGTGGATACGCTTTCGGGCGGAAAAGTTATCGGCTCGGAGGAATGTAAACTTATTTCAAATAATACATATTTTGATGTTCCCATGACACCACCGACGGCTTCAGACTGTACATACAGCCCGAATGATATGTCCGTGGGCGATATTGACGGCGACGGACAGTATGAGCTTTTCGTTAAGTGGGACCCTTCAAATTCAAAAGATAACTCTCAGTCAGGAAAAACAGGCAACGTATTTATTGATTGCGTAAGGCTTGACGGCACAAGAGTATGGCGTATTGATTTGGGAAAAAATATCCGTGCGGGTGCTCACTATACTCAGTTCTATGTTGCCGATTTTGACCTTGACGGCAAGGCTGAAATGACATGTAAAACTGCTGACGGTACAGTTGACGGCACAGGCAAAGTAATCGGCGATGCTTCAAAGGATTACAGAAACTCCAGTGGCTATATTCTCTCAGGTTCTGAATATTATACTCTCTTTGATGGTGCAACAGGTGCAGCTCTTGATACTGTTGATTATGAACCTGCAAGAGGTGACGTTTCAAAGTGGGGTGATAAATACGGCAATCGTGTTGACAGATTCTGGGGAAGTGTTGCATATGTTGACGGTGTTCATCCAAGTGTAATAACAGGACGTGGCTACTATACAAGATTAACTGCTACCTGCTACAGTGTTGAAAACAAGAAGCTCGTCAAGAAATGGACTTTTGATACAGGCAACAGTACATCTGCAAAGGGCTATGGAGATGGAAACCATAACTCTATGCCTGCTGATGTTGACGGCGACGGCAAGCAGGAAATCGTTACAGGTGCTGCCTGCATTGATGATAATGGCAAGCTTTTATGGAACACAGGACAGGGTCACGGTGACGCTCTTCATCTCGCTGACCTTGACCCTACAAGAGACGGTCTTGAACTCTGGATTTGTCACGAGGACAAGAAATCAGGTTATGGAGTAAGCTATATAGACGCTAAAACAGGCAAGATAATTTTCCATAATAATGGTTCGGGTGATACCGGAAGATGTTGTGCCGATAATATATGGGCAGGAAATCCCGGTGCTGAATTGTGGGGAAACAAGGAAAGCGACGGCTCTACACCTGTCAAGAACGTAAAGGGCGACACTCTTTCCTGCAATCGTCCTGCTATAAACTTCCTCAGTTACTGGGACGGCGACCTTGAACGTGAAATTCTTGACGGTTCTACTGATTCTCCTGCAAAAATCAGCAAAATGAACGAAAACGGCAAGCTCACACAGCTTCTCTCAACTGACGGCTATTATACCTGCAATACAACAAAGGGTACACCTTGTCTTTCCGCTGATATTTTTGGCGACTGGCGTGAGGAACTCATTGTACGTGCGGCTGACAGCAAATCAGTGAGAATTTATTGCACTTCGTATGATACAGATTATAGAATTACAACTCTTATGCACGATGCACAGTACAGAATGCAGGTTTCATCTCAGAATACAGCATATAATCAGCCGCCTCACCCTAGCTTCTTCTTAGGCACAGGCTACGACCTTCCTGCCAGACCTACAGGCAACGTAAATACTACAGGTATTTCTACTCCTGTAATTCCTACACCTGCTGTAGTTCCAGCCGTGCTTGATGACGGGGCATTCTATATGATTAAAAACGTCAACAGTGGTCTTTATATGGAAGTTGCAGATGCAAGTGCTAAAAATGGTGCAAATGTTCAGCAGTGGGGTGCTGACGGAGCAGCTGCTCATAACGTATGGCGAGTTATGAAATCGCCTGCTGATGGCTATTACTATCTTTATTCAGCTTTGGCAGATGGTGCTTCATACTGTCTTGACCTTACTGCAAACAAAAAAGATAATGGTACAAATATAGAGCTTTATCAGAAAAACTACAAAGATGCACAGCAATTTATGTTTGTTGAAAACAACGACGGCTCATTTACAATACGTCCTAGACTTAATCCTGATTCCTGCGTTGAGGTTATAAATGCATCAACAGAATCCGGAGCAAATATACAGGAATGGGAACTTAATGGTGCTTCCTGTCAGAACTGGATTCTCGAAAAAGTTGACGCATACGGCACTACAATGGATACATCTGTGGAATATATGTTCAAGAATGTCAACAGCGGTCTTTATATGGAAGTTGCAAACGGAAGTGCTGAAGATAATGCAAACGTTCAGCAGTGGGGTGCTGATTCCTCAGCAAATCACAATACTTGGACTCTTAAAGAGTTCGGCGGCGGATATTATTATATAATTTCAAAGCTTGCTGACGGAAGAACTTATTATCTCAATGTTGCGGATAATTCATCGGGCAACGGTGCAAACGCTGAAATTCTTACAAACAACAAGACAAGTTCACATCTTTTCAAGTTTATAAAGAATCCTGATGGCACTTATAATATTCTTACAAGAGCTTCAAGGGATAAGAGCGGACTTGAGGTTGCAAATGCTGAAACAGCCAGCGGTTCAAATATTCAGCAGTGGGTTCTTAATGGCAACGACTGTCAGAAATGGTCTGCTGAAACAATAGTGCCTGTTGTTACAACAACAACTATAACAACAACTACAACTACTACAGTAACAACTACTGTTACTACAGCAGCTACAGAGCCTCCTGTTTCCTCTGAAATCACAACAACTACTGTTGTACCTACAGGTAAAACACTTCTCGGCGACGCAAATGAGGACGGTTCTGTTGATATTGCAGATGCAACTGCAATTGTTCAGCATATGGGAAATCCCGATGAATACGGACTTACGGAACAGGGTAAAATAAATGCTGATATTGTCAATACAGGCGACGGCGTGACAGGCGCTGATGCAGTAGTACTCCAGCTCCTGGAAGCTAAAAAGATTAAACAGTCTGAATTTCCGGTTACTATGGAACAGTATAACGAGCTTCTCAGCGAATAACTGACTGAACGTTCAGAAGTTTCGCATTAGATATATGCTGAACTCCGGTTAAGTTATCTCTCAATAATATATATATCCCCTCCCGAAAAGTCCTTCTGAAATAAAACAGAAGGACTTTTTTCTCTTGATTTCAGACATGAAATATGTTATTATATAATATATAACCTGAAAGGAGAAACATATGCTTGTTAGTTTGAATAATATCAATAAATTTTACAATGGTAATCAGATACTCAAAAATATTTCTCTCACAATTGATGAGAATGACAAAATCGGACTTGTCGGGAATAACGGCTGCGGAAAATCAACTCTTCTTAAAATTCTCACAGGTAATATCGAAGCTGAAAAGGACAGTGTTATTTCTCTTGCTTCCAAGACAACTATCGGTTATCTTGAACAGATGGGCGGACTTGATTCCGAAAATACTGTCATAGAGGAAATGAGGAAAGTATTTGAGCCGATTAGCAATGCAATTGAAAGACTGCGTGAAATTGAGCTTGAATTTGAATCGGGTGATAATTCATCTGCGGACGAATATCAGCAGTTGTCATCATGGATTGAAGCAAATGACGGATATAACACTGATGTGAAAATCCGTATGATTCTGAATGGTATGGGATTTCCGGAATCAGAACTCAACAGGACTGTTTCGGGATTCAGCGGCGGTGAAAAAACACGTCTCTGTATATCACGGCTGCTTCTGGAAGAGCCTAATCTTCTTATACTTGACGAGCCTACCAATCATCTTGATTTCAAAACGATAATGTGGCTTGAAGATTATCTGAAAAACTACAGGGGAGCAGTCCTGATAGTAAGTCACGACAGATATTTTCTTGACAGACTCTGCACATCAATATGCGAGATAGAGCATGGTATACTGAAACGATATAAAGGAAATTACTCCGTATTTATCCGGCAGCGTGAAGAAAACGACGTTCGGCAGGAAAAAGAATATGAGCAGCAGCAGAAACAGATTGCTAAAATGGAAGATTATGTTGCACGAAATCTTGTTCGTGCATCAACTACTAAAATGGCACAGAGCAGACGTAAACAGCTTGAAAAAATCGAGCGTATCGAGAAGCCATTTCACGATGAAAAACACGCAAAAATCAATTTCACTTATTCAGTTGAACCGCCGTTGGAAGTACTGAAAGTAAAAGATATTGACATATCAGTTGGTGAGGGAACGGGCAGAAAAACTCTTGTTGATAATGTCAGTTTTGAAGTGAGACGTGGCGAAAAAGTCGGAATTATTGGTGATAACGGCATAGGAAAATCAACTCTCCTGAAAATAATTCAGGGACTTCTTCCGCATGAGGGTAAAGTGCATTGGAATACCAATGTTAAAATATCATATTTTGAGCAGGAGAGTACTAACCTTAACCGTGAACTTACTGTTATGGAAGAACTCCACAGCCGCTATCCGCTTCTGTCTGATTTGGAAGTGAGAAATCTTCTTGCACAGGTTCGGTTTGTTGGTGAGAATGTTTTCAAAGAGACAGGAGTTATCAGCGGCGGCGAACGTGCTAAATTATGCTTTGCCATAATGATGCAGGAACACGGAAATGTATTGATACTTGACGAGCCGACAAATCATCTTGATTTGAGTTCAAAAGAAGCGATAGAAACCGCACTGGAAGAATACACGGGTACAATGATTTTTGTTTCCCATGACAGATACCTGTTAAGTAAAATTGCCGACAGATTAATAGAATTGACAGATGGTGGCTACAGGGAACATAATTACGGATTTGAAAAGTATCTTGATGTTCTCCGCACAGAACAGGCAGAGGAAAAATGTATTGCCGATGCCGAGAAGTTCGCCAAAGCCGCCGAAGTCGTCAAGGATAAGCAGGTCAAGGCGTACAGGAATAAACAGCAGAGGAGTGCAGATGCCGCACGTAAAAATGAAATGCGTCGTCTTGAAAATGAAATAGATGATTTTCAGATGCGGATTGATTTGCTTACTGAAGAAATCTCAAAAGAAGAAGTGTATACCGATTATGAGCTTATGAATGCAAAATGTGCCGAAATCGACGAACTGAAACAGAAAATAGACGATAACTTTGAAAAACTTATTGAACTTGATTCGGAATGATTGTCATAATATACATCTA
>JAIDNR010000307.1 GCA_029063695.1 Ruminococcus sp. | reverse complement strand
ATATTTGTCAATCCTGAAATTTCTGTGAAAACTATTGCATTTATTCTTGAAAAGTGGTATAATATAATTTAAGATTTTTTATTGAAAGAAGTGTTTTTATTATGACAAAAATTACAATTTTCTCCGGTTTTCTCGGAGCAGGCAAAACAACACTCATAAAGAAACTTATAAAAGAGGGCTATAAAGACGAAAAACTCGTTCTCATTGAAAATGAATTTGGTCAGATTGGCATTGATGGCGGATTTCTTAAAGATGCAGGAATCGAGATAACCGAAATGAACTCAGGCTGTATCTGCTGTAGTCTTGTCGGCGATTTCGGAAAAGCTCTCGTCAAAGTACTTGATGAATACAAGCCCGACCGTATTCTCATTGAACCATCAGGCGTTGGCAAACTCAGCGATGTTATCAATGCTGTAAAGAATATTGATGCTCACGATGTTGAACTTGACGGATTTACTACTGTCGTTGACGCTAAAAAATGCAGAATGTATCAGAAGAATTTCGGTGAATTTTTCAACAACCAGATTACCTATGCAAGCTGTATTATACTCAGTCATACTACAGGTCTTTCACAGGAAAAACTCAATGAAGCTGTCGGACTTATCCGCAAATTCAACGAGTCAGCACCTGTTGTCACAACCGAATGGGAACAGCTTACAGGTGAGCAGATTGTAAATGCTATGACTCAGAAAAATACCCTTGATGCTGAACTTAAAGAACTCCTTGAACATGAACATCACCACCACCATCATGACGATGAGGAACACGAATGCTGTCATCATCACCACCATGACGACGATGAGGAACATGAATGCTGTCATCACCATGAACATGATGAAGAACATGAACATCATCATGGACACGGTGAACACTGTTGTTGTCATGACCATGACCACGAACAACATCATCATGCAGACGAAATTTTTACAAGCTGGGGTGCAGAAACTCCACGTCCTTATACTGCTGAAGCTATCTCTTCCGCACTTGAAGCTCTTGCCGATGAAGAAAAATTCGGTGTAGTTCTCAGAGCTAAGGGTATTGTTGCAGGCGAGGACGGACAGTGGATTCATTTTGACTATATTCCGGGTGTGCCGGACGTTCGTTTCGGAAGTGCCGAAACTACAGGCAGACTTTGCGTTATCGGTTCAAATCTCAATGAAGAGGCTGTCGCAAAGCTTTTCTGCATTGAATAAAAGAGGCTTTAATGCTTACAGTTAAACCATTTATAAAATGGGCAGGCGGTAAAGGTCAGCTTTTAGGTATAATCAGAGAAAAATATCCTGAAACCATAAATAAATATTGCGAACCTTTTGTTGGCGGAGGTGCTGTATTACTTGATGTACTTGCAAATTTTAAGCCTGAAGAAGTTCTTATAAATGATATTAATCATGAACTTATAAATGCTTATATTCATATACGTGACAATACAGAGGATATGATAGATTCCTTAACTGATATGCAGGAAAAGTTCTGGAATATGAACAGTAATCAACAAAAAGAGTATTTTTATATACAGCGTGCTAAATTCAATGATGGTATAAGAAATAATATTCATGATGTATCTATGGCTATACTTTTTATATTCCTGAACAAGACTTGTTTTAATGGCTTGTACAGAGTAAACAGTCAAGGATTTTATAATGTACCTGTGGGTTCATACAGGAAACCTCATATCTGTGACCCTGATAATATACGAATCATAAGCAGTCTGCTTCAGAATGTAAAGATAAAATGCGGTGATTATAGTAAGTGTTCAGATTTTGTTGATGAAAATACTTTTGTATATATCGATCCACCTTATCGTCCGCTGAATAAAACATCTTCTTTTAATTCATACCATGAAAATAAATTCGGAGATGAACAGCAGATACAGCTTGCAAAATTTCTTGAACTTCTTTCTCAGAAAGGTGCAAAAATTTTAGCAAGTAATTCTGATCCTAAGAATATTAATGAAAATGATGACTTTTTTGATGATATTTATAAAAATTTTAACATCGCCAGAGTTAAAGCCAAAAGAATGATTAACAGCCGAGGTTCAGGACGTGGAAATCTGAATGAATTAATAATCTTTAACTAAGGGATAATATAATGAAACGAAATTTTAATGAGTGGTTCGCAGGATTCAGGGACAGTATAGCCACATATAGCTATTATGTTGATTTTCAAAAAGTTCATAAAAATGTTGAAAGCCTGAAAATAGAGTTGAATATATTAAATTCTCTGATAGGTTCAGGAAGCATTGAAGAAGATTTTAAGGAAATATTAACCAAATATCCCGAAACACTTAAATGTATTCCTTTATTACTTGCTGTCAGAGCGAATGAAATATATGTTATTGACAATAATGGAGAATTTTTTTATAATTTCAAAAAAATGAATTATTCTCCTGAGCAGTATGCTGTTTTTATGCGTGAAACAGGACTTTTTAATCTTATGGAGAAACATATCATTCACAGTTTGGTTGATTATGTAACAGGAGTTGAAACAGGTCTTGATTCAAATGGCAGAAAAAATCGTGGCGGTCATCTTATGGAAAATTTAGTAGAGAGCTTTATTATAAAAGCAGGATACATTAAAGGTGAAAATTATTTTAAGGAAAAGTATATACATGAGATAACTGAAAAATGGGGAATTGATTTATCTGCCATATCCAATCATGGCAAATCAGAAAAAAGATTTGACTTTGTTATCAGAACTAACAGTATGATTTATGGTATTGAAACCAATTTCTATACAAACGGTGGTTCTAAACTTAATGAAACTGCAAGAAGCTATAAACAGATAGCACAGGAAGCTAATTCTATTGACGGTTTTACTTTTGTGTGGTTTACGGACGGTAAAGGCTGGCAGAGTGCAAGAAATAACTTGGAAGAAACTTTTGATATACTTGATACTATGTATTCTATTAATGATTTAGAAAACGGAATAATAAATAGATTTAATAACGGAGGTGAAGGCAATGCCGAATTTTAATAATGAACCGATTCCTGTATTCCTCTTTCTCGGATTTCTTGAATCTGGAAAGACAAAGTTTATACAGGAAACTTTAGAAGATAAAAGATTTAATTCAGGCGAAAAAACTCTTGTACTTGCTTTTGAAGAAGGCGTTGAGGAACTTGATTTCTCACGCTTTCCGTACAAAGGAAGAAACATAGAGTACCGCCTGATTGAAAGTAAAGAGGAAATGAACGTTCCCAACCTTGCACGTATCGCATACGAAACAAAAGCAGAGCGTATTGTCGTTGAATATAACGGAATGTGGCTTGTGAACGAATTTTTCCAGAATATGCCTGATAACTGGGGAGTATATCAGGTCATGTTTTTTGCGGACGGTTCAACTTTCATGAATTATAATGCGAATATGAGAAGCCTTGTTGTTGATAAGCTGAATATCTGTGAACTTACTGTATTCAACCGCTTTGAAAAAGATTTTGATATTCAGGAATTTCATCAGATTGTAAGAGGAGTAAGCAGACGTACCGAAATATGCTATGAATATACGGACGGTGAAGTTGCCTATGATGATATTGAAGACCCTCTGCCGTTTGATGTTGATGCAGACCATATAATCATTGAAGATAACGACTATGCACTGTGGTACAGGGATATTATGGACGAACCCGAAAAGTACAACGGAAAAACCATAACTTTCAAGGGACTTGTCGCAAAAAACAAGAGATTTCCCGAAAATTCATTTGCATTCGGTCGCCACATCATGACCTGCTGTGTTGATGATATTCAATATTGCTGGGCTGTTGCAGTATGGGACAAGCCTGTTGAACCCAAGCCGAAGAAATGGCTTAAAATCACAGCAGAAATCAAGGTACAGAAACATAAGCTCTATAAAGGTGCAGGTCCTGTGCTTAATGTTATATCACTTGAAGATGCAGACGCTCCCGAAAAGGAAGTCGCTACTTTTTATTGATTTGAGGAGATGTTGATATGAATAAAATAAATATCGGATTTATAGGTGCAGGAAATATGGGTACTGCTATCATGAAAGGAATTTCATCAAATTCCGTCGGCGAAAATATCCGGCTTTTTGCTTATGACCCTGATAC
>JAIDNR010000306.1 GCA_029063695.1 Ruminococcus sp. | reverse complement strand
TGTATATTGTGAACAATTTAAAATTCCGCTTGACTTTTTTGTTTTTTTGTTATATAATAATTACAGCGGAATTTATTTCCGACTAAAAATCATTAAAGAGTAAAAATGCGTTCGTAAAGTGCCTGCCGGACGGGGAGTTGTCGGTGGGACGAAAAGCTTATTGCTTGCGGTTCGCATTTTGCATCCCGCTTTATATGACATATTAACTGTGAGTATTTTTCTCCTTTTTCTTGTCGTATGATGTGGAAAAGGAGGTTTTTTATTTATGTACACAAGCAGACCAAACAACAATGCCGCTGGAAATATCAGGCTTTTCGGCAACGTAAGAGTTATGATTATTTCGGGACTTTTTGTCGCCCTCAGTATCGTACTCGGAAAATTCCTGCAAATTCCTATCGGTGACAGTATCCGCATAAGTCTCGAAAATCTTCCGCTGATGATGGCAGGTATATTTTTCGGACCGTTCGTCGGCGGTGCAGTCGGAATGGGTGCGGATTTAATCGGCTGTGTTCTCAAAGGCTACACTATCAATCCGATTATTACTCTCGGTGCGACAAGTATCGGCTTTATTTCGGGACTTATCTCAATGTACACTATGCCGCTTATCAAGAATTTTTCGTTCAATGTACAGAGTTGCGGTGAATTTATCATAAGTTTTTGCAAATATGCCTTTTCACTTTTTACACCTATTATTTCTGCACATATAGTCGGCTCAATGATTATCAAGTCAATTGGTCTTTACGTATATTATCATACTCCAATGGAAATTCTTATGTGGCGTATTCCGACATATATTGCAATCGGACTTTGTGAATTTGCAATTATTGCCATGCTTCTGAGCAACAGGGCATTTAAAAATCAACTGGACAAGGTGTGCAATCATGGCAGACTATAATCACGCTCTGGAATATCTCAGAAAAATTGCCGTAAGCAAACTCGGACTTGAAAGAATAACCGAACTTTGCAAAAAGCTCGGCAATCCACAGAATAAGACTAAAATTATCCATGTTGCAGGTACTAACGGCAAAGGCTCATTCTGTACAATGCTTTCGGCGATTTTACGTTATTCAGGATATAAAGTCGGTGAATTTTCGTCACCTGCACTTACGGAAGTCACAGACAGTTTCCGCATAGACAGCAATGAGATTTCCCGTGATGATTTTGCGGAAATTATGGAGGATATTATCCCATACTGTGAAGCTATGGATGACAAGCCGACGGAATTTGAAGTCCTCACTGCACTTGCCTTTGAACTGTTTGCACGGAAAAAGTGTGATATTGCTGTAATAGAGTGCGGAATGGGTGGTGATACCGATTCAACAAACGTTATAAGCTCCCCGTTGTTGTCGGTTATCACAAATATTGCCATTGACCACACAGCCTTTTTGGGCAGTACCATACAGGAAATAGCGTCCCACAAAGCAGGTATTATAAAATCACAAAGACCTGTTCTGTACGGCGGAAATAATACCGATGCACTCGGAGTAATAAGCAGTACAGCACGAAAATTAAATTCTGCCCTGACCGTAACAAATCATGGCAGAATCAGTAATGTTTCTTCCGATATTTACGGTATTTCGCTTGATTTTGACGGTTTCGGCAATGTCCGCACTTCAATGTCGGGAACTTATCAGCAGTATAATATTGCAAATGTACTTACTGCTGTTGAAATTCTCAGGAACGAGGGATTGAATATTTCCGATAATGCCGTAAAATCCGGACTTATATCCGCACGTATCCATGGACGTTTTGAACTTGTTTCAGAAAATCCCATAATAATTTTTGATGGCTCACACAATCCCGACGGCATAAAACAGACTGCGGACAGCATTAAAAAATATTTCGGTGATACAAAAGTCGCACTTCTCATAGGAGTAATGGCGGATAAGGACTACGAACTCTACCCGAAAATGCTTGGAAAATATATTGACCGTGTATATACGGTAAAGCCCGATAATCCCCGTGCATTGGATTCGACTACACTTTTATTGTCGTTTTTAAAGTATGGTATACTCGGGGCTACGTGCGATGATTTGGACAAAGGCATAATCTGTGCCATTGATTATGCAACGGAAAACAATATTCCGCTTATTGCTTTAGGCTCACTCTATATGTACAAAGATTTTATCAGAATCCTAAATCTTCGTAATCTTCTCTTATAAATCTGTGATATGTGATATGACAGCCTTCATCTGTAAGGCAGTAGCAGTATTCATCAATATCGGAATATACAAGCAAATCAAACTCGTCGTTGCGGATTTCCTTGACTGTAATATTTTCCGAATACTTGCGGAAAATATCAAGCACCTGATTCATAGTTGTGCCGTGTTCACGGACTGTATTAATAAGTTCCGATAAAAAGTCATAGCCCGACAGATTATTCACATAAGCCGTACCCTCAGCGGAAACAGTAATACACCAGCCGTCTCTGATTGCTCTGAAATCAAGCTTTCCGAGACGGTTTTTCACATATTCGGCAAAACCAGCAAGTATTTCTTCCGTACATTCGGTATCAAGCAGATGTGAAAGCGAAGTACTCATATAATTAAGACTCATCGGTCTGTTGTCATATCCAAGTTTTAATTGTGCTTCTTTGATGTTATCAGTTAAATTTTTTTCAAGTCTTGAATAATTCATAATATAATCTCCCTGATTATTTCTGTAATTTTTGCGGCGGACTGCTCCAATGTGAGATTTGTGGAATCAACAAGAACTGCATCTTCTGCCTGTTTAAGAGGTGCTGTTTCACGGTTCATATCCTGATAATCACGCTGAATTATATCTTTCAGTATCTCATCATAAGTCGGACAATCGGGCTTTTGTGAAAGTTCTTTATAACGGCGGTTTGCACGTTCCTCTGCTGTTGCCGTAAGATAGATTTTAACATCGGCATTCGGAAGAACAACTGTTCCTATATCTCTACCGTCCATGATTACGTTGTTTTCACTGGCGATTTTCTGCTGCAATCCGAACAAATGAGTTCTCACAGCAGGAATTGCAGAAGTTCTTGATGCCGCCATTGAAATTTCAGGTGTGCGAATAAGACCCGAAACGTCTCTGTCACCCAGATACACACGCTGTGTGCCGTTGATGAATCTTAACGAAACATCGGCATTTTCAAGTGACTTTTCTATATCTTCGTCAGCTATATTGTTTTCTGTGAGATAAAGTGCGATTGTGCGGTACAATGCACCTGTATCAACGTAAATATAGCCCATTTCAGCCGATACCATTTTTGCTATTGTGCTTTTTCCTGCTCCGGCAGGTCCGTCTATTGCAATATTTATTGTACTCATTATTTACTCTCCCAACAAATTATTAACAGATATGATTAAATCTGTCAGCACTGCCGTAACAGCAATAATGCTGAATCCGATACATACGGATAAAGGCAGTTTTTTACTCAGTTTTCCAGATATTCTATGCAGTCCGAAAAAGTATATCAGTGCAAAAAGTCCGAAAATCGCACTTGATATTATGCTTGACCTGTCCAGAATAGAACCCCACCACGCTTTATATGTCCAGAACTGCTTGTGAAATATGAACTCCAGCAGGTACGATGCACCCAGTTCAAATACTGTTGTAATTACCGCCGAAAAAAGAAATATATGTACAGGATTCCGCTTTTTTTCGCCCAGTACTATCAGAAGCAGGAATGCTCCGACGGCGTAAATCGGAACTATCGGCATATGGAGCATACCTCTGTTATCGAGATAGTCCCACATAATCCATACTGTTATGACTTCATAAATCCAGCCTATAAATCCTGCAATCATAAACTCAAATACATAGCGGAAAACCGCTCTTGAAATACTGTCTTTCTTCATAGGTACAAAGCGGCTGAATATGCCGTCGAAAAGGCGATTTGAAGATTAAATCCGCCCGTGTATGCGTCTACATCTATTACTTCTCCTGCAAAGAAAAGATTTTTAACAAGCTTTGATTCCATAGTTTTCGGATTGATTTCCCTGACCGAAATTCCGCCGCTTGTAATAATCGCCTCATCTATGGGATGGAACCCCGATACTCTGACAGGAAAATTCTTGATAAGTTCCCCGAATTTTCTGCGTTCGTCTTTTGTAATACTGTTTATCTTGCGTTCAGGCGATATACCTGAAAGTCTTACAATCACGGGAATCAATTTTGCAGGAAGCAGTTTTCTTATACCGTTTATGAAATCTCTGTTGAGATTTTCCGCAAAATCACGCTGTATTCTTGCATCAAGCTGTTCGGGTGAAAGTGCAGGTTTAAGGTCAATCACAAATTTAAAGCGGTTTTTCTGCATATTTCTGATATGACTGCTTGCACTCAGTACCAGCGGTCCGCTTACTCCGAAATGAGTGAAAAGCATCTCACCTAATTCACTGTATATGACTTTCTCACCGTCATAAAGCTTTAAAGTGACATTACGCAAAGAAAGTCCCATAAGTTCCGCACAGAATTTATCTTCTGAAACAATCGGTACAAGACTTGGTTTCAGCTCAGTAACCGTATGACCTGCACTTTCCGCAAGTCTGTAGCCGTCACCTGTTGAACCCGTCAGCGGATATGACTTTCCGCCACAGGCTATGAGCACGCTGCTGCTTTTGTATTCCCTGCCCTGTGCTTTGACTCCGCAAACTGCACCGTTTTCGATAATAAGCGATTCAACACGCTTATGTATTATCTTTACATCAAGTTTTTTCAGTTCATTTTCAAGTGAACCTACAATATCTTCTGCTTTGTCGCTCACGGGAAAAACTCTGTTTCCACGTTCTGTTTTTAGAGGTACACCGAGTTCTTCAAAGAAATTCATTGTATCTTCCGCCGAAAACATCGAAAATGCACTGTACATAAACCGATTGTTTACAGGGATATTCTTCATGTGTTCTTCAACAGGCGAATTATTTGTGACATTGCATCGTCCTTTGCCTGTAATACGCAGTTTCCTGCCGATTTTTTCGTTCGGCTCAAAAAGAAGTACGCTTTTGCCGTATCTTGCCGCAAAAATAGCCGCCGTACAGCCTGCCGCACCTGCTCCGACAATGATAGTATCTGTCATTCCGCACCTCCTGTCATACTACGTAAACGCTCTGCCAATAATTTGCGGCGGTTTTCTGTTTCTTCTTCATCAACATAATATATATTGTCAGAAGATATAATAACATCACCTTCAGCAGCATTGTCGGGGAGCAAATCCTTTGAAATATCAAATATACCTTCATCGCACTCAATTACTGCAATATTACCCTCAAATCTGTCTATTATCATCATCTGCTTTTTTCCTCCGTCAATTTAAGTTCTTTTCCGTCCGATGTTATTACTATAGTTCCGCTTAAATCCGTCCTGTATATTTTATCTGTGTATTTACTGAGATTTTCAAGCGTAATATCACACGGGTGACCGTAAGAATTGCCCTCACCGCATGAAATCACGGCAATATCAGGCTTTATAATTTCAAGAAATTCTTCCGAACTTGATGTATCACTTCCGTGATGACCTGCTTTATATACGTCAATATCTTTTAATCTTCCCGAATCAATCATTTCTTTTTCGGCAAGTTTTTCTGCGTCGCCTGTAAAAATAAAGCTGTTGTCACCATTAGTCATTATAATTCCGACAGAATAATTGTTTGCATTGCTGTAATCATCACTGCATGGAGCTATGAATTTGCACTCCGCATCACCGATTTTTATAGTCCTGTCAGGTTCGGCTTCTGTAATTGAATAGCCCTTATTTTCGACTGCCGTCAAAAATCTTTCGAAATATTTTGTTGTCGGCATATCACTTTCATCAATATGAGGCAGAATAATTTCACCGATATCATAATATCCGACAATTTTATCCATACAGCCCATGTGGTCGGAATGTGGGTGAGTTGCAATTACATAATCCAGCTGAGTTATTCCCTGTTTATCAAGATATGATTTTACAATATCCTGTTTGCCGATTTCTCCGCAGTCTATCAGCATTGTATCATCATCTGACTGTATAAATATGCAGTCGCCCTGCCCTACATCTATGTAATGAACCTGTAACTCAGTTGATTTTAATTCAGTCTGCTTCGGGTTATTGTCGGAAAATCCCCATATAACTCCTGCAATAACGGCTATAATAAAACCGATTATCCATATCAGCCCTTTTTTCTGTGATTTTTCTGCACTTTTTTCTGCGGACTGCTTTTTTTCTTCTGCCAATTCCTTTCACCGCCTTTGTTATTTTTCTTAGTATTATCCTCAACCAGACATTTAGGAGAACTGCCGATTAAGTCAAATCTTTTGGCTTTTTTCAGTGCAGCAAGTACGGTTTCTTTGTTCTGCGGTTTGAAATACTGCAATAAAGCTCTCTGCATTGACTTTTCCTCAGCCGTTTTCGGAACGTATATCTTTTCCATGGTATACGGGTCAAGCTCAGTGTAGAACATACACGTTGAAATAGTACCCGGTGTGGGATAGAAGTCCTGAACCTGTTCAGGACGGATTTTATTGTCACGCAGGAACAATGCGAGGTCTATGGCTTCATTCAGCGTACTTCCCGGGTGGGACGACATGAGATAAGGCACAAGATACTGCTCCTTGTCTATACTTTTAGTAATCTCATAAAAACGCTTCTGAAATGACTTGTATGCCTCAATATGAGGTTTTCCCATTTTATCAAGTACAACCGCCGAACAGTGTTCAGGTGCTACTTTAAGCTGTCCGCTGACATGATATTTTATCAGTTCACGCATAAATTCATCGTCTTTATCCGCCATAAGATAATCATAGCGTATTCCTGAACGTATGAAAACCCGCTTGATTCCCTTTATCTTACGTATTTTCCTCAGCATTGCAAGGTATTCTTTATGGTCTGCTTTAAGTGCGGGACACGGAGTGGGAGCAAGGCATTTTTTACCCATACAAAGTCCATTTTTCAGCTGTTTTTCGCATGAAGTATGACGAAAATTCGCTGTCGGTCCGCCTACATCATGAATATATCCCTTGAAATCGGGCATTTTTGTTATTCTTTCCGCTTCTGTCAGAACTGATTCCTCACTTCGCACCGTAACACGTCTGCCCTGATGAAGTGCAATCGAACAGAAATTGCAGTAACCGAAACAGCCTCTGTTATGAGTAATTGAGAAACGGACTTCCTCAATTCCGGGTACTCCGCCTTCTGATTCATAAGTCGGGTGGTATCTCCTTGTATACGGCAGACTATAGATGTAGTCAAGTTCTTTAGTAGTAAGGCTCTTTGCAGGTAGATTCTGCACAAGCATCATATTGCCGTGCCTTTGGATAATCGTCCTGCCATATACTTCGTCCTGCCAGTCATATTGTATCTTAGTCGCCTTTGCGTACTCTTTTTTATTGTCCCTCACCTGCTCAAACGACGGACACTGTACCGCACCTAACGGAGTGTTTACAGGCTCTGTCATATAGCAAGTACCACGTATATCATGGATTTCACGTATATTTTCGCCGGCCGCAAGACGTCTGCAAAGTTCCTGTATCTGATGTTCACCCATGCCGTACATGAGCAAATCCGCACCGCTGTCCGCAAGTACCGACGGACGGACTGCATCGTCCCAGTAGTCATAGTGTGCGAAACGACGGAGTGATGCTTCAAGTCCGCCTATTGCTATCGGAACATCATCAAAATACTCACGGAGTTTTTGACAGTATACAATAACTGCCCTGTCAGGTCTTTTACCTGCTTTTCCGCCTGCTGTATATGCATCATCTGAACGCTTTCTCTTTGCCGCTGTATAGTGAGCTACCATAGAATCAATATTTCCCGAAGTCACTAAAAATGCATATTTAGGTACTCCGAATTTTCTGAAATCCCTGTCAGTTCTCCAGTCAGGCTGGGAAATTATTCCTACTGTAAATCCCATAGCTTCAATAAGACGTGTAACTATTGCCGCTCCGAAACTCGGGTGGTCTACATAGGCATCGCCTGTTATGTAAATGAAATCAAACTGAACTATGCCCTGCTCGTCCATTTCTTTTTTAGTCAGAGGAATAAATTTATCGTACATCTGTCCACCTCAATCTATGTCATAATCAAAACGAATCCTTGAAAAATTACGATTTTTCAGGTCTTTTTTACTGATTATAAAATATTCACTCCACAGACAGCCCTCGCTGTAATCTCCCTGAAACAGAAGTATTTCATCATCATCAGGTTCAGGACAGTTTCCGCCTTGCGGAACACCCAGAAGTTTTGCTGTATTTTCAGACAGATCATAAGGGTCTGTACCTGTTATATCATGAAAATCCTTTCCGTCATCACAAAAATCTTCTACTGCATATTCTGCCTGCCTGTCGTATTCATCTCCTGATTCAAAACCGACAGCGTATTCTTCCAGACATTCGTCAAAATATTTACTGTAATACGGGCAAGGCGGTTCGGTACGTTTCAGCGTAGATATATCGCCGTCCCAATAAATAACCTTATGACAATCAGTTTTATCCGGTTCGGCAATATCATATTCCGTATAATCATCGCTTATAAGGTCATAAGGCTCACCGCTCCAGAATATGTACAGCATACCTGTTTTGGGCAGAAGATTTTCCAAATCCGCACCGCTTTCGGCAAGT
>JAIDNR010000305.1 GCA_029063695.1 Ruminococcus sp. | reverse complement strand
ATATATCATCGTTATTATCATTATATCACAATGATATGGAAAAATCAAGTGCTTATATGTAATTTCGTTAATATTGTTTAAAAGAGAGGGAAAATATTGTGAAAAACCAACAATAGACTTCATATTGCTTGACAATTTTACAAAAATGTGATATATTAAATTTCAGGGGAGCTTGTGAAACAGGCTGAGAGGAAAGTAAGTGACTTTCGACCCGTTGAACCTGAGCGGATAATGCCGGCGCAGGGACTGAGATATTTTTTATTGAAGTCTGCGTCTGCGGACTCTTTTTATTATATATTATAAATGTATGGGAGTGATTATATGGTAAAGATAAATGGTACATTGACTGAAGCCGACGGAAAAAGTATTTCTGAAATTCTTGCGGAGCTGGGATATTCCGACAGGCGTGTTGCCATTGAGCTGAATATGGAGATAGTACCGAAATCGGAGTATGACGGAACTGTCCTGAAAGACGGCGATTCTGTTGAAATAGTCCGTTTTGTCGGAGGCGGCTGATATGGGAATACCGTCATATAATGAAGTATATAAGGCACTTGCCGAACGTCACGGAGAAGTATTGCAGAAAAAGCTGTCCGAAACGTCCGTTGCCGTATGCGGACTCGGCGGACTCGGCTCAAATATAGCCGTATCACTTGTACGTGCGGGAGTAGGACATCTTCACATAATCGATTTTGATAAAGTAGATATATCCAACATAAACCGTCAGCAGTATTTTATTAGTCAGATTGACCGATACAAGACAGATGCCTTGTATGATATACTGCTGAAAATCATGCCTTATACCGATATAAAACGCACCTGCATAAAGCTTGACGAAAAAAATATCTGTGACATTTTAAAAGATGACGATATAATCTGTGAGGCATTTGACAATGCTGAATCAAAAGCGGAGCTTGTCAACTGCGTGCTTGAAAAGATGCCCGAAAAATACATTGTATCAGGTTCGGGAATGGCAGGACTTGGCAATGCGGATAAAATCAGGACAAAAAAAATAACAGAAAGATTTTATATGTGCGGTGACGGCGAAAGCGATATATCTGACGGCATGGGACTTGTTTCTTCCCGTGTAATGGTCTGCGCAGGTCATCAGGCACATAAAGTAATACAAATAATTAATGGGAGTGTTGAAAATGATTGAAAACGACAAGCTTGTTCTGGGCGGTCACGAATTTAATTCACGCTTTATACTTGGTTCGGGAAAATATTCTCTGAAACTCATTCAAGCGGCTGTAAAGTATGCAGGGGCAGAAATTATCACTCTTGCTGTCCGCCGTGCGAATACTGCCGAAAGCGAAAACATACTTGATTATATTCCTGAGGGCGTAACGCTTCTGCCAAATACTTCAGGTGCGAGAACAGCAGATGAAGCAGTAAGAATTGCTCGTCTTGCAAGGGAACTCGGCTGTGGTGACTTTGTTAAAATCGAAATTATGAGAGATACAAAGTATCTTCTTCCCGATAATGCCGAAACTGTAAAAGCTACTGAAATCCTTGCAAAAGAGGGCTTTATAGTAATGCCGTATATGTACCCTGACTTGAATACTGCAAGGGATTTGGTCAATGCAGGTGCGGCATCTGTAATGCCTCTTGCATCTCCTATTGGTTCAAATAAAGGACTTGCAACCAGAGACTTCATACAGATTCTTATAGATGAAATCGACCTTCCTATTATAGTAGATGCAGGAATAGGCAGACCGTCGCAGGCTTGTGAAGCTATGGAAATGGGTGCAGCGGCTGTAATGTCAAATACTGCATTGGCAACGGCAGGCGACCTGCCTGTTATGGCAGAAGCATTCCGTCAGGCTGTTGAATCGGGACGAAAGGCATATTTGGCAGGTCTCGGACGTGTTCTTACCCGTGGTGCATCGCCGTCTGATACCCTCACGGGATTTCTGCGTGACTGAGGTGATAACCATGGAGAACAATTATTTTATAGATTCCGAAAATCTGTCGGAATCGGCACTCAAACGCAAGCACGAACTTGAAAATAATACGTCCGCACGTACAAATCACATGGAATACATGGACGGTATGGAGCAGATTAAATCCGATATTTTTGATAAAGTCATTTCCGAAATGAAAGGATATGACTATAATAAGTATACTGCTGTTGATGTCCGTCGTGCGTTGGCTCATGATACCTGCACAACTGAGGACTTCAAAGCACTTCTTTCACCTGCCGCTGAACCGTTTCTTGAACAAATGGCGGCAAAAGCACGTCTTGAAACTCAGAAGCATTTCGGCAACACGGTTTATCTTTTCACTCCGTTATATATAGCTAACTACTGTGAAAATTACTGTATTTACTGCGGATTCAACTGTTACAATGATATTCGCCGCATGAAACTGAGTATGGAACAGATTGAACATGAAATGCAGATAATTGCAAAAAGCGGAATGGAAGAAATTTTAATACTTACAGGTGAAAGTCGTGCAAAGTCGGACGTTAAGTATATCGGTGAAGCCTGCAAACTTGCAAGAAAGTACTTTCGTCTTGTCGGAATTGAAATCTATCCCGTGAATACCGACGAATATAGGTATCTGCATGAATGCGGTGTTGATTATGTAACGGTATTTCAGGAAACTTACGATAGTGACAGATATGAACAGCTTCATTTATTGGGTCACAAGCGTATATTCCCGTACAGATTTGATGCTCAGGAACGTGCATTAATGGCAGGAATGCGTGGTATAGCCTGTTCCGCACTTCTGGGATTGTCGGATTTCCGTAAAGATGCCCTTGCAAGTGCTTTGCACGTATATTATCTGCAAAGAAAATATCCGCAGGCTGAAATATCGCTGTCATGTCCACGTCTCAGACCTATTATAAACAATGATGAAATCAATCCGCTTGACGTACACGAAAAGCAGCTTTGTCAGATACTCTGTGCATACAGGATATTCCTGCCGTTCTGTGGAATTACCGTATCATCACGGGAAAGTGAAAGTTTCCGCAATGGTATTGTAAAAATTGCTGCTACTAAAGTATCGGCAGGAGTTTCAACAGGTATAGGCGACCACGAAAGCAAGTATACAGGAAAGGAGTCGGATTCAGCAGAGGGTGACGAGCAGTTTGAAATAAACGACGGCAGGAGTCTTGAAAAGATGTACAGCGATATGTCAGATGAAGGCTTACAGCCTGTGCTGAATGATTATCTCTATGTTTAAGATAATTTGTGTAACCGACAGAAAATCCTGCAAAGAGGATTTCCTTACACGTATTGAGAAAATAGCATCTGCAAAGCCTGACAGAATCATTTACCGTGAGAAAGATATTCCTGAAAAGGACTACAGACAAACGGCAAAGAAAATAGGTACAATATGCAGTAAGTACAATGTTCCGTTCAGTAGTTATTTGTTTGAAGATACTGAATATGATATTCATATGTTGTGGTTGTGGCTTGAACGTCTGGGCAGACCTGATACAAAAAAAATTGTCGGTGTATCTGTTCATTCTGTTGATGAAGCTGTTGAATATGAACAAAAGGGCATTGATTACGTAACAGCAGGGCATATTTTTGAGACTTCATGCAAACCTGATTTAGCTCCACGTGGACTTGAATTTTTAAAGCATGTCTGCGAAAGTGTGAAAATACCTGTATATGCGATAGGCGGAATAAATCCGCAGAATATATCACAGGTTGTACGGGCAGGAGCAGGCGGTGCTTGCGTAATGAGTGGCTTTATGACCTGCGAAAATCCTGTGGAATATATAAAAAATTTGAGGAAAGGAGCTGAAATAAGTGAAATTTAATCCTGATATGCTTAATATTTATGCAATAACGGACAGGGAGTGCTTAAAAGGAAAGGAGATAAAATTGCAGGTTGAGCTTGCAATACAGGGCGGAGCAACTATAATACAACTCCGTGAAAAGAATATCAGTACGGAAGAACTTGCAAAGATTGCCGCTGAACTTGTTACAGTATGTCATAAGCACGGAGTAAAACTCATAGTAAATGACGACTGGAGAGCGGCAGTGATGAGCGGTGCGGACGGCGTACACGTAGGACTGGAAGATACATCTGTAGCTGAAATACGTGCGAATACATCTGCTGATTTTATTATAGGTACAACTGCAAAGACAGTGAAGCAGGCGAAAAAGGCTCAGGCAGATGGTGCAGACTATATCGGTGTGGGAGCTGTTTTTCCGTCTCCGACAAAGAAGAATGCTGTACGCATAACACATGACGAACTCCATGAGATATGCGGAAGTGTTAATATTCCTGCTGTGGCAATCGGCGGTATCACTAAAGAAAACGTATGGGAACTCAGAGGGTGCGGAAACAGGGGCATTGCAGTGGTATCAGCAGTTTTCGGTGCTGATAATCCGTATACGGCAACAAAAGAACTTTCTGAAATATGGAGAAGAGTATACCGTACACGTACAGCCCTTACTATTGCGGGAAGTGACTGTTCGGGCGGAGCAGGTATACAGGCTGATATTAAGACAATGCAGGCACACGGAGTATATGCAATGAGTGTAATAACTGCACTTACCGCACAGAATACAACAGGAGTTTCGGGAATATATGAAGTACCTGCTGAATTTGTCGCACAGCAGATTGACATGGTTTTCAGCGATATACGTCCCGACGCTGTAAAAATCGGCATGATTTCAAGTCCCGAAACAGCAGAAGTAATTGCAGACAGACTGAAATACTGGAAAGCTGAAAATATAGTTGTTGACCCTGTAGCAGTTGCAACAAGCGGTAGTAAGCTGAACAGTACAGAGGCTTATGAGGCAGTAAAGAATATGCTTTTCCCGATTGCGACAATTGTTACTCCCAATATTCCCGAAGCTGAACTGATTTCAGGCATGAAAATATCGTGTGCTGAGGATATGGAGCAGATAGCGAAATTCATATATGAAAAATACGGCTGTGCAGTACTTGTTAAAGGCGGTCACAGTGTGAATAATGCAAATGACTATTTTTATATAGATGATGTTCATCATGGAAAATGGTTTAACGGCAAGCGGATTGATACTGCGAATACGCATGGTACAGGCTGTACGCTTTCAAGTGCAATAGCTTCTAACCTTGCAAAGCGTTATATATGTGAAATAGCTGTTATGTATGCTAAGCAGTATATAAACAGTACTTTGATGTCGCATATTGATTTAGGCAAGGGAAATGGTCCACTGAATCATGGATTCTACAGATAAATGAAAGGAAAAAAAGATATGAGAAATTACAGTACACAGATGGAGGCGGCAAAAAAGGGTATTATTACTTCCGAAATGAAGATTGTCGCACAAAAAGAGTATATAAGCGAGCAGGAACTTTGTGAACTTGTTGCAAAAGGTGAAGTATGTATACCGTGCAACATCAATCACAAGTCGATTTCACCTGAGGGAATCGGTACAAAAATGCGTACTAAGATTAATGTAAATCTTGGTATTTCAGGCGACTGCAACAACTATGAGAACGAGATGAAAAAGGTTGATATGGCTATAAAGTATGGTGCAGAAGCTATTATGGACTTGAGCAACTACGGCAAGACAAATACTTTCCGTACACAGCTTATCGAAAAATCTTCCGCAATGATTGGTACTGTGCCTATGTATGATGCAATAGGCTATCTTGAAAAGGATTTGCTTGAAATCAAAGCAGAGGACTTCCTTAAAGTAGTCCGTGCACACGCTGAAAACGGCGTTGACTTCATGACAATCCACGCAGGAATAAATAAGCGTACAATAGAGGCGTTCATGCGTGACAAGCGTAAGATGAATATAGTATCCCGTGGCGGTTCACTCCTTTTTGCATGGGTTATGATGACAGGAAATGAAAATCCGTTCTATGAGTATTATGACGAAGTACTTGAAATTCTCCGTGAATACGATGTTACAATCAGCTTAGGCGACGCACTCCGTCCCGGCTGTATTGATGATTCTACTGATGCGGGACAGATTTCCGAACTTATCGAACTTGGTGCATTGACTGAAAGAGCATGGGCAAAAGATGTACAGGTAATGGTTGAAGGACCGGGACACATGGCAATGAATGAAATTGCAGCCAATATGAAATTACAGAAAAGAATCTGCCATAATGCACCGTTCTATGTGCTTGGTCCTCTTGTAACCGATATAGCACCAGGGTATGACCATATTACATCAGCAATCGGCGGAGCTATTGCGGCGGCAAGCGGTGCAGATTTCCTCTGTTATGTCACACCTGCCGAACACCTCAGACTTCCCGATATTGATGACGTAAAAGAGGGAATTATGGCAAGTAAAATAGCAGCTCATGCGGCTGACATTGCAAAAGGTGTACCTCATGCGACAGATGCTGACAACGCAATGGCAGAAGCACGTCACGAGGTTGACTGGGAAAAGATGTTCGATATTGCTATTGACCCTGATAAAGCCCGTGCATACTTTGAAAGTACACCGCCGTCTGACCGTCATACCTGCTCTATGTGTGGAAAAATGTGTGCTGTACGTACAACAAATATGATTTTAAATGGAGAAAAGGTTGACTTCTGCTCTGAAAAGTAGTATAATTTAATTGACAGGTTTTGTCAATTAATCTCAATGGAGGAATATTTACTATGAAGAAATTTATTTCAGCAGTATCTGCGGCGGCACTTATTATATCTTCACTGCCTGCAATGAATACTGTTTCGAAAGTATCAGCAGAAGATGATGCAATAAAAATCATGTGCATCGGCGATTCAATCACAGACGGCTATACATACGAATATACAGGCTCATACCGAAAATTTATATACCATAATCTCACTGAAATGGGTTATAATGTTGATATGGTAGGCTCAAAGGGCGGCGGCTGGACTCCCTCATATACAGATGAGGGAACAGGCGAAACATGGGAATTTGACAACGACAATACAGGCTACAGCGGCTATGCAATAAAAGAGTACAGCGGACGTTCAGGAATTTACGAAACGCTTATCTCCACAAATTGTCTTGCACAGACTCAGCCGGATATTGTAACATTGCAGATTGGTACTAATGACATCATTGACAATCATGATATTGATACGGCAGGGGAGAGACTGGAAGTTCTTGTTGACTATATTCTTGATAATATTCCTGAGGATTCAACGCTTTTCATTTCTCCTATTCCTCCGCTTGACCCGAACAGAGGTGACGTTTATGACTGGTTTGGCAATTATCGTCATTCTGCTGATTGGTCTGAGCAGTATGATGATGCAATGGCTGAAATGAATGTTGAGATTGCACTCATGCAGTATAATACACAGGTTATGGCACTTGCAACAAGAAAACAGCAGGAGGGCAGAAATGTTGTATTCTCAGAGGCGGCATGGGAAATAACAGACGTAAAAACACAGCTTTTCGACGGTGTACATCCGAATAATGCAGGATATAAGGCAATGGGCGACAAGTGGACGGCTGTGATTGACGATTATCTGAAAGGCGATTCGCCTGTTGAATCGACAACTACAACAACTGCTACTGAAACCACTACCACCGCAACTACAACAGTCACCACAGAAACTTCAACGACTACTACAGAGACTACAGCAGAAATCACAACAGTGCAGACTACTACAGATGATTTTGTGCTTATTCCGAAAGTAACAACAACTGTTCCCGAAGAAAATGACGGTTCACTTAAAATTGCTGACCTTGTGAAATTAACACGTTACCTTATAGGATATACTCCCGAGATGTACCCTTATACAGCAGATGATATAAAAAGATATGACCTTAATAACGACGGCGATGTTGATGTATTTGATTCGATAGTTATGAGACAGCTTCTTACAGAAGATATTGCAAAAGCTACAGAAAAGATGAAAGAGAATTTAGGCGAGGACTACAGTCTTTTCCCCGATGGTGATATTTTTATAATATATCCCGACGAATACTATGAAAATGCTGAAACAAATAAAATATCAGGAAGTCCGACAGCTTCAAAAACTTTAGCTGTTAAAATTACTGAACTTGAAACAGAAGAACAGACTGAGGAAGATGTAATTAAGTGGGCAAATATTCATGGTATTAAATGATTCTATGGAGTAAAGTATGATAATGCACGAAATTCTTGAAGATTTTGTTACTGTTAAAAAGGTTGGCACAGAATTAATCAATAAGTATGAAAAAATACTTCCGAAAGAAATAATTACTCTTTGGAGAGAAAAAGGATTTGGAGTTTTTTATGGTGGCTACTTGAAAGTAATCAATCCTGACGAATATAAGCATCTTATTGAAGAATCTTATTTTCAGGGAGATGTATCAATCCCGATTTTTGCAACTGCATTTGGTGATATTATTACATGGGAAGAAAACAGATTTGTAGGAATTTTAGACTACAGATTTAATGATAATGATATAATATCTGATGGATTTGAATATTTTTATGATATTATTTCTGAAAACGAATGTGCATCTGAATTTTTTACGCTTGATATATATGAAAAAGCAGTAAAAAAACATGGCGAATTAAAATATGATGAATGCTTTGGCTATTTTCCATTGCTTGCTTTAGGCGGGCAGGATTCTGTAAATAATTTGAGAAAAGTTAAAATGCTGGAGCATATTGCTTTGATTGCAGAAATGACAGGAGGAATTTAATAATATCAATCAGCGGAGTTTAAAAAGCTCCGCTGACTTTTTTATTTCACATGATTTTCAT
>JAIDNR010000304.1 GCA_029063695.1 Ruminococcus sp. | reverse complement strand
ATATATATGTTATGGGAAATATTAAAGAATCTGCTGTTTTTTGTACTTCATGTTGACAACGGCAATGTTTTTCCGAAACCGTTGTCAAAAGATGAGGAAGAAGAATGTTTCAGGAAAATGGCGGAGGGCGACAAGTCGGCAAGAAATAAGCTGATTGAACATAATCTCAGACTTGTGGCACATATTGTAAAAAAATATTCACAATCGGCGGCAGAACAAGATGAACTTATTTCGATAGGCACAATCGGACTTATCAAGGCGGTATCAACTTTTGACTACAAGAAAGGTGCAAAATTTGCGACATATGCAAGCAGATGTATTGAAAATGAAATTCTTATGAATTTCCGTGCATTGAAAAAATCGGCAGGAGATATTTATATCAATGAACCTGTTGAGACAGACAAGGACGGTAATGCGATGACACTTATTGACCTTATAGACGACGGAGTAGATATACATGAGCAGGTTGAACTCAGTATACGTTCAAAGCAGTTGTATAAATTTCTTGAAAAGTGCCTTGAACCACGTGAACTTGAAATAATCGTATACAGGTACGGACTTTATTCAGGTTTACCGCATACACAAAGTGAAACGGCAAAAAAGCTCGGTATTTCAAGGTCTTATGTATCAAGGATTGAAAAAAAGGCGATAAGTAAACTGAAAGATATGTATGATTCGGATTTGATATAAAAGTTTCCTGATTTTGCTAAAATACCTTCTGAATCTTCAGAAGGTATTTTTATCTTAAATAGTAATAAAATCTATGAAATTTCAATTGACAAAAGTATAAAAGTGTATTATAATATAATTTGTATATGTATAATTAAAAGGAGTAGATAAAATGGCAAAGGAACTTGCAAAAGCATATAATCCGAAAGATTTTGAGGACAGAATTTATTCTGCTTGGAATGAAAAGGGCTGTTTCCGTGCGGAAGTTGACCCGAAAAAAACACCATATACTATAGTTATTCCACCTCCGAACATTACAGGTCAGCTTCATATGGGTCATGCACTTGATGAGACATTGCAGGATATTCTTATCCGCTGGAAAAGAATGAGCGGATATTCTGCACTCTGGCTTCCCGGAACAGACCATGCGGCAATTGCAACAGAGGCAAAAATTGTTGAGGCTATGCGTAAAGAGGGAGTTTCCAAAGAGGATTTGGGACGTGACGGTTTTATGAAACGTGCATGGGAATGGAAAAAGCAGTATGGCGGAAGAATCGTCGAACAGCTCAAGAAACTCGGTTCATCATGCGACTGGTCAAGAGAGCGTTTCACAATGGACGAGGGCTGTTCAAAGGCTGTCAAGGAAGTTTTTGTTAAATATTATGAAAAAGGTCTTATCTATCGTGGTGAACGCATAATCAACTGGTGTCCGAAATGCCGTACATCACTTTCAGATGCAGAAGTAACATTTGAGGAGCAGGCAGGTCATTTCTGGCATCTCCGCTATAAAATCAAGGATACTGACGATTATCTTGAACTTGCTACAACACGTCCTGAAACACTTCTTGGCGATACTGCCGTTGCTGTAAATCCTGCTGACGAACGTTACAAGGATTTAGTCGGCAAGACTGTTATTCTGCCTATTGTTCGCCGTGAAATCCCGATTGTTGCGGACGATTATGTTGAAATGGATTTCGGTACAGGTGTTGTAAAAATTACTCCTGCCCATGACCCTAACGACTTTGAAGTAGGTCTCAGACATAATCTGCCTGTAATCAATGTTATGAATGATGATGCAACTGTTGTTGACGATTATCCGAAGTATGCAGGTATGGACAGATATGAGGCACGTAAGGCAATTGTTGAGGATTTAGAAGCAGAGGGTGCATTGGTTGAAATTGAGGATTACAGTCATAATGTAGGTACTTGCTATCGCTGCGGAACTACCGTTGAACCAAAGGTATCAACACAGTGGTTTGTTAAGATGAAACCTCTTGCACAGCCTGCTATTGACGCAGTAAAGAATGGCGATACAAAGTTCGTCCCCGAAAGATTTGATAAAATCTACTTCCATTGGCTTGAAAATATCCGTGACTGGTGTATTTCCCGACAGATTTGGTGGGGTCACCAGATTCCCGCATTCTACTGTGATGAATGCGGTGAAATGATTGTAACAAAGGAAGATAAGGCGGTATGTCCGAAATGTGGTAAGCCTATGAGACAAGACCCAGATACTCTTGATACATGGTTCAGTTCTGCATTATGGCCTTTCTCAACTCTCGGCTGGCCTGAAAAAACAGATGATTTGGACTATTTCTATCCGACGAATACACTTGTAACAGGCTATGATATAATTTTCTTTTGGGTAATACGCATGATGTTCAGCGGACTTGAAAATATGGGCAGAGTTCCGTTTGATACTGTTCTTATTCATGGTCTTGTGCGTGATTCTCAGGGACGTAAGATGTCAAAATCTCTCGGAAACGGTATCGACCCGTTGGAAGTAATCAACGAATATGGTGCAGATGCTTTGAGGTTCATGCTTGCTACAGGTAATTCACCCGGAAACGATATGCGTTATATTGACGATAAAGTTAAAGCTGCACGTAACTTTGCAAATAAACTCTGGAACGCTTCACGCTTTATCATGATGAATCTTCCTGAGGACTTTGAGTTTACAGGTCTGCCTGCTGAACTCGAATTAGAGGACAAATGGCTTGTTAATAAATTCAATAAGCTTGCAAAGGAAGTAAATGAAAATCTTGATAAATATGAGCTTGGCGTAGCTTCACAGAAAATCTATGACTTTATCTGGGACGTTTACTGCGACTGGTACATTGAGTTGACAAAGCCACGTATTCAGGCAGGCGAAGAGACTAAGGCAAAGGCACAGTCTGTACTTGTATGGGCAATGCAGGGAATGCTGAAACTTCTGCACCCGTTCATGCCGTTCATTACAGAAGAAATCTGGCAGGTACTCACAAATGAGAAGTCAATGATTATCCTTGAAACATATCCGACTTATGATGAGAGTATTGACTATTCAGCAGAGGAGAAGTCATTTGAGAAGATTATTTCTGCAATCAAGGCAGTAAGAAACACACGTACTGAAATGAATGTACCGCCGTCAGTCAAGGCAAAGCTCCTGATTGAGACAGACGAGCCTGAATTATTCACAAATTGTGCGGTATTCTTTGAAAAGCTTGCATCTGCATCGTCTGTTGAGGCAGGTTCTTCCGTTGAGCATGAAAACTGTGCTAATGCAGTAACAGACAGTGCAAGAATATTTATTCCTATGGACGAACTCGTTGACAAGGAAAAAGAAATTGCACGTCTTGAAAAGGAGAAAGCAAAGGTGCAGAAAGATATTGACTTCCTGAGCAACAAGCTGAATAATCAGGGATTCATTGCAAAAGCACCCGAAAAGCTGATAGAAGCTGAAAAGGCTAAGTTAGTAAAGGCTGAAGAGAAAATGACTAAAATTAATCAGTCTATTGAGGCTTTCAGAAAGTAATGCGTGATAAAATTATTGCTTATGCAAGGGAGAAGTATGCCACAGAGCCTGAATATCTGTGGCTTAAAACTCCTGATACATTTGTTCTAAGAAATGCAAAAAATAAAAAATGGTATGCGGCAGTTTTGCAGGTGAAAAAATCGACATTCGGATATGATGATAATTCTTTTGTTGATATTATCAATCTGAAATGCAATCCCATTACAAGAGAGTGCCTGCTTGGTGAGTGCAGGTGCTTTCCTGCATATCACATGAACAAGAAAAACTGGATTTCAATAGTACTTGATGATAATATTGATTTTCAGATATTATGCAATATTATTGACGAAAGCTATGATATTATAGACGGGTGATAATATGATTTTTGAGATACCCACAATCGAAACAGAACGACTTATTCTCAGACCTCTTGACGTAAAAGATGCAGAATCTGTATTTGAGTGGACAGGCGACGAAAAAGTTGCAGAATACATGATTTATCAATGTCACAAAAATATTGAAGTAACAAAAGAATGGCTCAGCTCTCTGGACACTCTTGAAAATGAGTACACATGGGGATTTGTTCGCAAATCAGACGGAAAGCTTATCGGTTCGGGCGGTATCAGATTTAGGACAGACGAAAATGTTTGGTCTTTTGGATATAATCTGAGATATGACTGCTGGGGACAGGGATATGCAACTGAATCCACAAGATGTATGATTAAATATGTCGTTGAAAATCACAATGCAAAGGAGTTCATTGCCGAACACGCCGTTGACAATCTTGCCTCGGGACGTGTCATGGAAAAATGTGGACTTGTTTTTGACGGTTATTCTGAGTATACAAAATTTGACGGAAGTAGGACTTTTAAGTGTAAAGTATATCACATGAAACTGGAGTGAGATTATAAAATGAACTGCCGACATATTATTTACGTTCCGAAAACTGCTGAGGATATGAAATCCGATTGGTTCGGTGATGAAACAGCAGATACGTATGAATGGAATTTATCAGATGACGAATTTAACGCCCTATGGGATTGTGGAGTTTTTGAATATCTGAATGCAAAGTTTGATGTCATGATAGATGCATTTGAAGAAGAACTGATTTTATATCAGTATCTTTATTTTCATTATGAAGAATTAATTGAAGAACTGAATCGATTCAAGTGCAGGCATGAAGTAAAGATTTTAATTAAAATGATTAATTTGACAATCAAGGGCAGGACGTATATAGGATTTTTCTTATAGGAGAATAATAAAATGATTAAACATATAGTAATGTTCAAACTTAAAGAAGTCAATGGCAAAAGTGAATATGAAAATGCACTTGAGGCAAAGGAGCGTTTCAATAAGGTAATTGAGAACGTCAAGGAACTGAAAAAAGGTGAAGTTGTAATCAATTCTGCCGATGCTCCCGAAAGCAACTATACAATTGCACTGATATGCGACTTTGAAACTATTGATGACCTGAATACGTATCAGGTTCACCCTGTTCACAAGGAATTTGGTGCATTTATTGCAGACATCAAAACAGACAGAGCTTGTATTGATTATGAGTATTAAGGAGCAGATATGGTAGATGTAAAGGGAAAATGGACATTGATTACAGGTGCAAGCAGAGGTCTTGGCCGACTTATTGCAAAAGCAATGGCGGAGCAGGGCTGTAATCTTGTACTCCACAGCAGAAACAATGAACATTGTAAGACTGTACTCAACGAAGTGAAAGCGTTTGGAATTGAGGCATATACTGTTCAGGCTGAATTGTCTGATATGGAACAGCTTAATGCTATGCTTGCTGAAATTGATGAAAAAGGCACTCAGATTGATATAATTTTTAATAATGCAGGTTTACAGACTACATACAGAACAGAATTTCTTGAAACTCCTGTATCAGAGTATGAAATAAGTTTCAGAATAAATACAATAGCTCCCATGATGATTTGCTATCACTTTGTCAAGGGTATGTCGGAGCGTGGTTTTGGCAGGATTATAAATACGTCGAGTGACATTAATCTTGAACCGCAGCAAGCACCGTATTCAGCAAGCAAAGCTGCACTTGATAAGGTAACAAGGGATTTGAGTTATGCTTATCGTGATACAGATGTTATAATCAGCCTTGCGAATCCTGCATGGTGCAAGACCGATATGGGCGGTGAGAACGCTTACTTTGAGCCTGAAACCGCAATTCCGGGACTTCTTGTCGGTGCATTTGTAGACGATAAAAAGTCGGGCAGATACTTCAATGCACAGAATTTCAAGGGAATGACTTTGGAAGATGCAGTCGCAAAAGCTGAAACACAGGAGAGTTCGTATTGATATGATGAATTTTGATGAATGTATGGAGTTTGTAAACTCTTACAGTAAATCGGGAAAGCCTGTCACTGATTTGTCCCGTGCGGAAAATTTAATGCGACTTGTCGGAAATCCCGAAAAGCGACTTGATTTCGTCCATGTAGCAGGTACTAACGGTAAAGGCTCTGTTGTGGAATACATTTCAAATGCATTGATGTATTCAGGATATAAAGTCGGACAGTTCACATCGCCTTTTGTACTGCATTACACCGACAGAATCCGTATAAACGGCAAAGAAATTGATGAAAAGTCATTCTGTGAAATATGTGAATTTATCAAAGAAAGAATTGATAATCAGCCGTATTCGCAGTTTGAAATCACAATGGCAATAGCTATGTGGTGGTTTGATATGGAGTTCTGCGATATTGTGGTACTCGAAGCAGGTATAGGCGGACTTCTTGACTGCACTAATATTATAGAGCCTCCGGTGTTGTCAGTAATAACTTCAATCTCCCTTGACCACATGGCTATTTTAGGTGATACGGTTGAAAAAATTGCAATTCAGAAAGTAGGCATTATAAAAGAAAATTCTGCTGTTGTTCTTTCTATAGACAATAAAAACAGCGTGATTGATATTGTAAAAAATACAGCACATGAAAAAAATGCGGAATTTATAATGCCTGAATGGTACAATTTTAAATATCTTGCTATGGAATCGGACGGTAATCCGTTCATTTACAGGAAAGAGCAGTATAAAACGGCTATGTTCGGATTTCATCAGCCGAAAAATGCAGTAACAGCAATTGAAGCGTGCCGTTATTTAATGAAAAAGGGATTTGTAGTTCCTGAATACGCAATAAGAAAGTCGGTTGAAACAACACAGGTAAAAGCGAGAGTGCAGTATATTGATGGAAATCCGCCTGTAATTGTGGACGGCGGTCATAACATTGCAGGAATTACTGAGCTTTGCTATGTTCTTGATAATATAAGACTTGAAGTCAAAAATATTTATACTGTTGCAGGCATGGTTAATACAAAAGACTATGAAAGAGGCATTGAAAAAATTTCAGGATATTCCGACAAGGTTTTTATAATAGATGATTTTGCACCTAATGCCGTATCTGTTAAAAAACTTATTAAAATTATTGCAAATTATAATGCGAAGTTACGTAAAATGTCACCTGAAATTCATATTTCTGATTTTGAATCCTGTAAATCATTGTCAGAAGCAGTTGAAAAGGCGGAATCGCTTGCAATTGAAAATAATGGCATAGTTGTTATATGCGGTTCACTTTATCTTGCAAGTAAATATCTTAATGATTACCAAAAATAACTGTTGATATTTGTTGCATATTACAAAATATTGCTTTAGGTATTGCAAAATCTTTCCTGTAGTGATATAATTTTTTCATGAACTGCATTTAAGCAGAATTTAACAAAGGAGGTTTTTTAACAATGGCGTTAAAAAATCAGTATCTTATCGATTTATTGGAAACAGTTAAAAAGAGAAATCAGGGCGAGCCGGAATTTATTCAGGCCGTTACAGAAGTTCTCGAAACACTCGAGCCTGTTGCTGAAAAGAGACAGGACTTAATTGATGCAGGCGTATTCGAGAGAATCGTTGAGCCTGAGAGACAGATTATGTTCCGTGTTCCTTGGGTTGACGACAACGGCAAGGTACAGGTAAATAGAGGTTTCAGAGTACAGTTCAATTCCGCAATCGGACCTTACAAGGGCGGTATCAGACTTCACCCATCAGTATATCTTGGAATCATCAAGTTCCTTGGCTTTGAGCAGGTATTCAAGAACAGCCTTACAACACTTCCTATGGGCGGCGGCAAGGGCGGTTCAGACTTTGACCCTAAGGGCAAGAGCGACGGAGAAGTTATGCGTTTCTGTCAGAGCTTTATGACAGAGCTTAGCAAGCACATCGGTGCTGATACAGACGTTCCTGCTGGTGATATTGGTACAGGTGCAAGAGAAATCGGCTTCATGTTCGGTCAGTACAAGAGACTCCGCAACGAGTTCACAGGCGTTCTCACAGGTAAGGGACTTACTTACGGCGGTTCACTTACAAGAACAGAAGCTACAGGTTATGGTCTCTGCTATTTCACAAACGAAATGCTTCAGGCTAACGGCAAGAGCTTTGAGGGTCAGACAGTAGTTATCTCAGGTTCAGGCAATGTTGCTATCTATGCTACAGAAAAGGCTACACAGTACGGTGCAAAGGTTGTAGCTCTCTCAGATTCCAACGGCTATATCCACGACCCAGACGGTATTGAGCTTGATATCGTTAAGCAGATTAAGGAAGTTGAGCGTGGACGTATCAAGGAATACCTTGACAGAACTTCACACAAGAATGCTACTTATACAGAGGGTTGTAAGGGTATCTGGACAATCAAGTGCGACATTGCACTTCCTTGTGCTACACAGAACGAAATTGACGGTGAAAGTGCAAAGATTCTCGTTGAGAACGGCACATATTGCGTATCTGAGGGTGCAAATATGCCTTCAACTCCTGAGGCTATCGAGACTTATCTTGCTAACGGCGTTCTTTATGGACCTGCAAAGGCTGCAAATGCAGGCGGTGTTGCAACATCAGGTCTTGAAATGAGCCAGAACAGCGAGAGACTTTCTTGGACATTCGAGGAAGTTGATGCTAAGCTTCACGGTATCATGAAGGACATCTTCAAGGCTTGCGATGAGGCTGCTAAGGAGTACGGCATGGAGGGTAACTACATGGCTGGTGCTAACATTGCAGGATTCCTCAAGGTTGCTGAAGCTATGAAGGCTCAGGGCTGTGTTTGATTAAGTTAACTGAATAAAATTAATCTCCCTTTGCATGAAGCAGAGGGAGATTTTTTGTTATATATAAATGTTT
>JAIDNR010000303.1 GCA_029063695.1 Ruminococcus sp. | reverse complement strand
ACAGGGAGGAGAATCTTCTTACCGAGTGATTCAGCCTTTGTAAGGAAATGCTTACAAAGGCTGAATCACTCGGTAAGAAGATTCTCCTCCCTGTTGATACAACAGTTGCTGCTGAATTCCCGAATCCGATTGACGCAGAAATCGCAGTTGAAAACGTTGATTCAGACAAGATTCCTGCTGACAAAATGGGACTTGACATCGGCACAAAGACTCAGGAACTCTTTGCAGAGGCTGTAAAGTCCGCTAAGACTGTCGTATGGAACGGTCCTATGGGCGTATTTGAGAACCCTGTACTTGCTAAGGGAACTATTGCAGTTGCAAAGGCACTCGCTGAAACAGATGCTACTACTATCATCGGCGGCGGCGACTCAGCAGCAGCAGTAATGCAGCTTGGTTTCGCTGACAAGATGAGCCATATCTCAACAGGCGGCGGTGCTTCACTCGAATACCTTGAAGGTAAGGTTCTCCCTGGTGTTGCAGTAATTGCTGAAAAGTAATTCAATAAATCAATAGGGCGGGTAGAAATATTCGCCCTTATTGTAATGCAAAGGGAATACCATAATTGAGAAAAGAGGATTATTATGGAGTTGATTATTTGGCTTGCACTCGGAGTTATGACAATACTTTTTGCATTTTTTATAGTATTTGCTGTGCTATTAATTTCTGCAATTAAAAAAGTGAATAAATCTGACAGCGACAAATTAAAAATTTATAATAAAAAAATAATCTTCCGTTCAATTATGACTGTTAGTTCATTATTATTTTTAGTTGTGTATATTTTTTCGTTTTTTGCATGAGGTATATTAAAAATGAAAATTACTGAAAAAATTAAAGAAAATTATTCAGCTGAAGCATTGATTTTAGCTTTTGTCTGTATTATCACAGGAATTGCTTTCGGAATACTTGTTTCACCTGTAAAAAACGGAATTACGGTCGGAAGTTATAACGGCTGTAATAATCAGGTAAAATCCGACAAATAAAATTTTAAGGAGTTAATTATCATGAATAAATCAACAAGAAAGGCTATTATTGCCGGAAACTGGAAAATGAACAACACAAGACCCGAAGCTAAAGCACTTCTCGAAGCTATTAAGCCACTCGTTGCAAATGCTGAGGGTAACGTTGAAGTTATCGCTTGTGTACCTTTTACAAATCTTGAAACTGCTATCAATACTACAGCAGATTCTAATGTTAAAATCGGTGCTGAAAACGTACACTTTGAGGAAAAAGGTGCATTCACAGGTGAAATTTCTGCTCCGATGCTCGTTGAACTCGGTGTTGAATACGTTGTAATCGGTCACAGCGAGAGAAGACAGTATTTCGGCGAAACTGACGAAACTGTTAACAA
This sequence comes from Ruminococcus sp., assembly GCA_029063695.1. GTDB lineage: Bacteria > Bacillota > Clostridia > Oscillospirales > Ruminococcaceae > Ruminococcus. Next base: position 7,210 of record JAIDNR010000303.1, on the reverse strand, counting down.
GAGAACTCTTGCCGCACTCAATGCAGGTCTTAAGCCTATCGTATGTGTCGGCGAACTCAAGTGGGAGCGTCAGTGCAATATCACTGAGGAAGTTATTGCACGTCAGATTAAACTTGACCTTTGGGACGTTACAGCAGAGCAGGTTAAGAACGTTGTTATTGCTTATGAGCCTGTATGGGCTATCGGTACAGGTCTTACAGCAACTCCCGAACAGGCTGAGGAAGTATGCGGATTTATCCGTGCACAGCTTGCAAAGCTCTATGATGAGGCTACAGCAGAGGCAGTAACAATTCAGTACGGCGGTTCAATGAATGCAGCTAACTGTGCTGAACTCCTTGCAAAGCCAAATATCGACGGAGGTCTTATCGGCGGTGCTTCACTCAAGGCTGACGATTTCAATACTATCGTTCAGGCTGCTGTAAACGGCTGATTTCAGTAAGTGAAAAATAAAAATCAGGAAAATTCAGCGGAGACTGTTGCGGTCTCTCCTGAGTTTCCCGAAAATTTACCACAGAAAAAATTCCCGTGGAGTGTTTTTAATGCGCTTGTTATTATTTCCATCTTTATGGGCGGTTGCGTTTTATTTATTTCTGCAAGCAATCTTACTTTTCCAATGATTATAACGGACTTTGTGCTGAATGTTTTTCTTGTGCTTTTTTACCATATATGGCTGAAAAACGGAACATTCAGAAAAACAGTCATTGCACTGAGATTTACTGCAATTCTGACGGCTGTAATTACTCTTGCAATTCCATTAAGCCTGATTAATTTTAAATATTGCAAGTCAATGTATCAGGTAAAGAAATTTATTTATTGTCATGGAGTTTACAACGGCTATATGGACGAATATCTTCCGGAAAGTCTGCCTGAAGTCTGTGAGGACTATAAATTTATTACTCAGGGAAGTTTTGTTGCACAGGACTATCACCCGTCAGCTTATCTTATTTTCCACACAGATACGGCAAATATGCGAATGCTGGAGAAATATTACAAATCACTGAAAGATGCAGAACTTGTGGAGATTGATGATGTTACTGATATTGAGGAATACAAGCAGGAATACGGCTACAATTATATGGAATATATGCCCAAATATCCTAAGCAGTTCCCCGGACACGTTTACAGTAGGCTTGACGATAAACATATTGACGATTTTTTCGATGCGGTAATCTATGAAATACCGTCTTATTACAATAAAGGCTGTATTTTCGACTACAGTTCAGGACTTGTTGTGTACTGGACGTAGTAATAAAAAATTTAACGAAAGGGTTCTGATAAAAATGTCAAAGAAACCTGTAGCACTTATAATTATGGACGGTTTCGGCTATAATCCTGATAATTACGGCAATGCTATCACTGCCGCAAAAAAGCCGAACCTTGATAAATACATGAAAGGACCTCACACCCTTATCGGAGCAAGTGGTCTTGATGTCGGACTTCCTGACGGACAGATGGGCAACTCAGAAGTTGGTCATACAAATATCGGTGCAGGACGTATCGTATATCAGATGCTTGTTAAGATTTCCAAGGATATAAAAGATGGTACTTTCTTCAATAACAAGGTTTTACAGAATGCTATAGACAACTGTAAGGCTAAAAATTCCGCACTTCACCTTATGGGACTTCTTTCTCCCGGCGGTGTTCACAGTCATATGGAACATCTTTTCGGACTTGTTGAAATGGCAAAGAAAAACGGTCTTGACAAGGTATATATTCACGCATTCCTTGACGGTCGTGACGTTCCGCCGTCATCTGCTGCTGAATACATGGAGCAGACTGTTGCTGAACTCGATAAAATCGGTGTAGGCAAGGTTGCTACTATCTCAGGCAGATTCTATGCTATGGACAGAGACAATGCATGGGACAGAGTGGAAAAGGCTTATTCCGCACTCGTTTACGGCGAGGGAGTTCAGGAGACTGAACCTGTTCAGGCTATCAAGAATTCTTATGCAAATGAAAAAACAGACGAATTTATGCTCCCGACTGTTATTGCAGGCGGTGCACAGATTAAGGCTGACGACAGTGTAATCTTCTTCAATTTCCGTCCCGACCGTGCAAGACAGATTACTCGTTCATTCGTTGACCCAGATTTCACAGGATTCACACGTAAGAACGGATTTTTCCCCGTTCACTTTGTCTGCATGGCTCAGTATGATGCAACAATGCCGAATGTATCTGTTGCTTATCCACCTGAACAGCTTACAATGACAATGGGTGAGTACCTTGCAAAAATCGGCAAAACTCAGCTCCGTATTGCTGAAACTCAGAAGTATGCTCATGTTACTTTCTTCTTCAATGGCGGTGAGGAAAAGCAGTTTGAGGGAGAGGACAGAATACTTATCAAGTCGCCTGATGTTCCTACTTTTGACCTGAAGCCCGAAATGAGTGCTTATGAAGTATGTGATGCTGTTGTTGAGGCTATAAATGCTGATAAGTACGATGTTATTATTCTCAATTATGCTAACTGTGATATGGTTGGTCATACTGGAATTTTCGATGCCGCTGTAAAGGCTGTTGAGGCTGTTGACGAATGTGTCGGCAGAATGGTTGATGCTATACTTGCAAAGGGCGGTGCTGCACTGATTACAGCAGACCACGGTAATGCCGACAAGATGTATGAACCTGACGGAAGTCCGTTTACTGCACATACAACAAATCCTGTTCCGCTTATTGCTGTCGGAATTGATGGAGAACTTACGGACGGCGGTGTGCTTGCGGACCTTGCTCCGACAATGCTTGATATTATGGGTGTTCCTCAGCCAAAGGAAATGACAGGAAAATCACTTATCAAAAAGTAATTGTGCTTAATCACGATAAAATATTCAAATGCTCTGAAATTCAAAAGATTTTCGGGGCATTTTTATTTATTATGCTGTGTTAGTTATAGTTAACTGCTAGTTAGTGATATATAACAAATTATAAAGTTATGTATCGCTAACTATTTGTATATACTAACAAAAAAGCCTGTGTTAGCTTGACGTAACAATAATATTGTGATAATATTATCAATGGTTAGTTTACTCTAATCAAAAAGTCAGAAATATTATTTCAAAAAGGAGTAATTATAATGAAAAAGAAACTTATTATCAGTATTGCTTCAGCTATGGCTATGGCTGTTTCATCAATACCATTTGCGGCATCGGCTGAGGGTGAAGTAATTTATGGAACTATGAATATTCCGTATGCTGATTTTTATTCCGCTGAATTTGGTGAAAGTGCCAATACTTATCAGGTAGACGCATTTTCATCTGCGACAACTTCAAAATGGTCTAAAAATAATGAGGGTGGACTCTTTGAAGGTACATACAATCAGGCAAATGAGGACGGCACAGGAACTATTCTCGGTGTTACATACCCTGTTGCAATTACTCAGTCTGAACTTGATTCTCTCGGTGAAAATAATTATGGATTCACAGCACTTGATTCTGAACCTGATGCATACAAGACAGTTACTGTAACTGACGGAGCAGCTTCGTTTTCAGCAGTTCATGACAGCAATCCTGCAACAGCAGAGGGTTCATCAATCAAACTCAGCACAAGTACACCGTGGGGTGACTATCTTATTGATGTTGAAAATGCTCCTGAAATGGGTGCTATTTACGGTGCATTAATCAAGACGACCGACGGAAATACTTATGCAATGCGTCATGAAGAAAATATCTGGAGAGGCGAGCTTGCATGGTCATCGGGAATCAAAATAACCGAACCGCATGGAAATACACTCAGCTATGAACACTTTGAAACTCTTATGGGTGCAACAATCAGCGAGGTTGTATTTATCACACTTGACGGTTATACAACTATTTCAACCGAAACATATGTTCCAATTAAATTTGCAGGTGAAGCTGCAATTGAGAATGCCACATCAGGTACAGGCTCCACTTCAATGACTGTTACAGGTTTTCCTGATGATTTTGCTAAGTCATATTCAGTAAATTCTGACGGTTTCACTGTTTCCGATACAGAAATCAGCTATACAGATGTACTTCCTGCAAGCTACACACTTACAATCAGCGATTCAGCAGGCAAGTATGCTGAGATTACAGCAGATTTTGTACTTTCAACAGATAGTATGCCTGTTTCATATTCAGACGGCAAAATTGTTAAGGCAGAAGGAGCAAGTGATGCTGATTTTGCAAACTTTATTAAAAATATTTCTGCTGTTGAAGTAAACGGAAATAAATACAGTGCAACCGGAAAAGGTTCTGTAAAGATTATCGGCGAGGACGGCACAATTGATTTTGCAGTAGCAAAGGGTAATGAGAATATATTTGACGGAAGCGGAAATTATACAATAGCTGTTTCGGCAACAGGCTATAATAATCCGCTTGATATTGAGATTAAGGCAGAAGAACCGCCTGCAACTACAGGAACTCCCACACCGTCTGCAACTACAACAAAGTCATCTGTAACAACTACTGCAAAACCGTCTACAACAACTGCACCCAAGTCAACAGCAGCACCTACTGACAGTCCTAAAACAGGCGTTGCAGGTATGGCAGTTCCGTTGACTGCTCTTGCTCTTGCAGGAGTATCAGCTTTTGTTTTCAGAAAAAAGAATGACTAAGCTTTCAGATTAAATTTATTTTATAAGACCTCTGTGTATTATATATGCGGAGGTCTGATTCTGTGGAAAGGAAATTATAAAATATGCTGTTTATTGTATCACTTATTCCGGTTTTATGCCTTGTATGTTTAGGCGATAAGGCATTGAAAAAATACCCTGTGCCGTTTTATATTGCAGGAACTGTTATAACCGTTGCGGTTGTGGCAGTATCACAGACCGAACTCATGCGTACATTACCCGAATTTGTACGGAATTATATTATAGGAATCTTTTCAAAGGGTTCGTTTGCTGCCGCTTTATGGTGCATAGTAATGTGGGCAGGTGCATTGCCGAACGGTTCAGCACCTATCAAGAAAATTATGCCGATACGTGGTGAACTTTCAATTCTTGCATCTGCTGTAACACTCTCTCATGTTACTATATATGGCATACAGTACATTAAAACTCTCTCAAATAATATAAAGCTCGGACGTTCATTCACTGTTGAATTTATCATGACGTGCATTGCGGTTGTTATACTTACTCTGATTATGTTGCCTCTTGCTGTGATGTCATTCAAGAAAATCAGAAAAAAGATGAATCCGAAAATCTGGAAGAAAATACAGCGTCTTGCATATATTTTCTATGCTTTGATTTATGTACATATCATGATACTGTATATTCCTCAGGCACAGCGCGGAATGACTGATAAATATATCAGTATTATTGTATACAGTATAGTATTTACAGGTTATGCCGCTATGAGAATAAGAAAAGCTTTAGTAAAGAAAAATCCTGATAAATCGGCTGTTTCGGGCGTTGTATGCGGAATTTCGGCGGCTGTTATTGTTGCTGCATCTGCAATATTGTCATACGGAAAAGCTCCTGAAAGAAAAGTACCTGATATTCAGACTATTGCAGCAGAATTAACTACAATTGCCAATGAGTCGGCAGTCACAACGGAAGATGAACCATCGGACGGCACAACAATTACTTCTGCTGTATCAGTGAAAAGTACTGAATCAACATCAAATGGAACAGTCACCACAGATACTTCCGATACATCTACGGAAACAGGAAGTACAGAATCAACAGGGGAGATGACTGAGGAAACTACAGAAGATACAGAGACAACTCCTGTTGAAGAAGAACAGTCAGAATCTGAACAAAATGAAGAATCCGAGCCTGAACAGTTACAGGAAGAAACTCCGCAAGAACCTGAGCCTGTTTACATATACAATAACGGAACATATACGGGGACTGCTTACGGATATGCTGGCGACATTACAGTTACAATTACAATTGAAAATGATGTCATAACCGATATTCAGGCTTATGCAGACGGCGATGACCCTGAATATTATGACGGTGCAATGTACTATATACTTCCGCAGATTCAGCAGTCTCTCAGTGCCGACGTTGACGCTTATTCGGGTGCGACTTACAGTTCACAGGGTCTTATGGATGCAGCAAGACAGGCACTTTCTCATGCAGTAAAATAAGTATTGAAAAAATAATACGCTTGTGATATAATATTAAAGAAAGGAGCAATTTTGATGAAGTTATATAAAATTATGGTATTTGGAGCAGGTCTGCTGATTTTTCTGACAGGCTGTGGTGACAAAAATAAGAACCAGTCCGAATCACGTGATGTGTGGGCTATGAATACATATATGAGCATGACCGCTTACGGAAAAAATACGGAAACTGCACTTGACAATGCGGAGAAAAGAATAAACGGTCTTGATTCGCTCCTTTCCGTTACTTCTGAAGAAAGTGATATATGGCGGATTAATAATTCAGACGGAAATCCTGTGGAAGTATCGGACGATACAGCGAGAATCATTGCTTCCGCCATTGAGTACGGCGATAAAACAGGTACTCTTGATATAACAATATATCCTGTTCTTAAAGAATGGGGATTCACTACTCAGGAATATAAGATTCCCGATAGTGAAACACTTGAACAACTGCTTGAAAATGTCAATTATTCCGATATTCAGCTTGACGGAAATACTGTTTTGATTCCAAAAAATTATATGATTGATTTGGGTGCGGTTGCCAAAGGATATACAGGTGATGAGGTTATTGCCGAACTCAGAAAAAGCGGTGTTGAATCGGCAATAATAAGTCTCGGCGGAAACGTTCAGTCTCTCGGACTAAAGCCGGACGGTTCACAGTGGAATGTGGCTGTAAAAAATCCGTTTATGCCAGATGCCAATATGTGCATTGTCTCAACAGATGAAAAAGCAGTCATAACATCAGGCAATTATGAACGGTTTTTTACAGGCGAGGACGGCAATAATTACTGGCATATTATCGACAAATCTAACGGTTGTCCTGCCGACAACGGTCTTGTTTCCGTTACGATAATCGGCGACAGCGGTATAATGTGCGATGCACTTTCAACGGCTCTTTTTATTGCAGGTACTGAGCAGGCACAGGAATACTGGCGGAAAAACGGCGGATTTGATATGATTCTTGTGACCGATGACGGTAAAATTATCTATACGGACGGACTTTCCGACAGCTTTAAAAACGTAAGCGGTATGCCTGCGGAGGTGATTTCCGTTGACTAAAAGCGTGAAAATCTGCATTGCCGTTATCGTCGTGCTTTTTATATGTGCGGTAACTGCTTCATTTATACTTTTAACTGGTTCATTT